>CAJPTT010000043.1 GCA_905373565.1 uncultured Treponema sp.
GTCTGCCCGATCGAAGCGATATTTGCGACCATCTGTTCTACGGAAGAAGACGATTGCGCAACGCTCGCCGCTTGGGTTTCGATACCGATATTCAACTGCTTAATGGTACGAACAATTTCTTCGACAGTTGCGGCAGTTTCGGTAACGCTTGCGGCCTGCGTCATTGTCTGCTGTTTGACACCCTCAATATTTGCACTGATTTCATTTATGGCGCTCGCCGTTTCGGTCATATTCGCAGACAGCTCGCTGCCGATTTCTTCCATACTATCGCTGGTTATTCCGACTTTCTTGACGGATGTTCCGATTTTTTCGATTGTTTCATTAAAGTATTCGGACATATCGGTAATCTCATCATTGCCCTGTATCGGCAGCCGGACGGTTAAATCCCCTTCACCTTGTGCGATGTTTTGTAAAGCTTTAACAATTTTCCTGATCGGTGTAACGATGCCGTTGGTAACGATGTATATAACGGTGAGAGTGATGAGTAAAATAATAATACCGATAATAGATAAAGACTGACGCAATGTGCTGACGGTTTGCATCACTTCGTCGATTGGAGCGTACACTGCGATTTTCCATCCGGTCGTTTTCATTGCTGCATAAGAAGCCATCCTCTTGAGTTTATTATATTCATAATATCCTATGGTAGTCTCTTGAGATTTAAGCATCGTTTGCACAAATGCAGATAGAGAGGCAAAAGCAGGGTTTTTGACAGCTTCTTGGATCACATCAAATCGATTTTGTACTAATGTTTTATCCGGATCTGCAATCGTGATCCCCTTTGAGTTGATAACACTGCAACTTCCTGTTTCTTCTATAACGAGCTGGCTGACTGCTTCGCACATTGTAAATCCGTCAATAGTGGCGGCAAGTATATCGTGAAAGCTCCCATGCTCATCATAGATCGGTACGGCAATGACAATGACCATCTGACCGTTTATAAGCGATGTGAACGGTTCGGACATATAGCGGTTTCCATTGTAGCTTTTAAACCAATTCGCAGAAGAAACGTCGCTAACGTTACCGTCCGGTAAATAGCCTATCCCGTTTTTATCAACAATATTGAGCTTTTGAAAAGCCTTATCGGATTCGGCAAGTTTTTCCAACATGACAGCTTTTTCTTGATACGATAAGGTCGAATCCCCTAGTGCCGGTATCCGTGTGATACCCTCCAGCAGTTGAAACCACTGCATTACTTTTCCATCTAAGATTTCAGCCGCATCACGAGCCCTATTCATTAACTGCGCTTCAATTTTTTCAGTTACTGCTTTACGAGCAATTCTGATTGCTAAAATGCCTTCGGTAATACCGGCTACTGCAATCAGTATGCCGAAAATCAGAATAAGTTTGTAACGAATAGAAAAACGTTTTTTCATTGTGTACCTTCCGCTAAAAAAGCATTAGCTAACATTAAATTAATATAGAGAAAAATATATATCATATTTCGTATCTTTTGAGAATAGGAAATTTCTGTTTATTGTCTTGTTGACGGGCGGGTCTCTGTTATGACCATCGTCAGTTTTATTTTGATAGGCGGCTTTAAAAAGGCTGCCCAAAACCTTCAGTCTTAGACAGCCCCGTTTTCTTTACTCCCGTAGATTTATCGGTTTAGCCGATACCTCCGTAGAAAATACCAAGGATGTATACGATGAGCGTAAGCCCGCAATAAAGATATTTTCCTTGTGCAACATATACGCTGCCGATCGGTTTTAAACGGCCCTTTGAAACTTCATTTAACACAAAGTCTTTACCGCATACCCAGAAGAACATAATACCGGCAAGTAATGCTCCGAGCGGGATAATGTAGATACTGATAACATCCATCCATGTTCCGAGTATGTTCCCGTCTTCTACAATCAGTCCTACAAGAAACCCGAGACCGAGCACGATTGCAAGGGAAACTTTCCGGCTGATCTTAAACTTTTGTTGCAGCATCTCTACCGGTGTTTCATATAGATTGATTAACGAAGTAATACCTGCGAACAATACCGCGACAAAGAAGATGATTGAAAAGAGCGTACCGGCCGGCATCTCTTTAAAGATCATCGGCATGGTGATAAACATCAAAGGCGGCCCCGCTGACGGTTCAAGGTTATACACAAAGACCGCAGGGATGATGACCAAGGCAGCGAGCAGCGCCGCGAGCGTATCGAACACCGCAGTGAACTTTGCACTGGTAGGCGCATCCTCATCATCTTTCAAATAGCTGCCGTACACAACAGTGCCGCTTCCTGCGAGGGATAGCGAAAAGAACGCTTGCCCGAGCGCATAGACCCACGTTTTTATGTCCCCCAATTCGCTCCAGTCCGTTTTAAACAGGAACTTATAACCGTCGATTGACTTCGGTAAAGTTGCGACACGGATTGCAAGGATAATGAACAACCCGAAAAACGCCGGCATCATCACTTTGTTTACTTTTTCGATACCCGATGAGACACCGGCCGCCATGATTATAAAGCAGCCGACAATCGCAATAATGTGCCACGGTAAACTTGAAAATCGCCCTGCAATGGCGCCGAAGTATGCGCCGCTGTTTTCCGCTGCAAGCATGGAACCCGAAAAAGCTCCCACCGTAAAGCGGATAATCCATCCGACAACGACCGTGTATCCGATTGCAATACCGAGCGAACCGATAACGGGGATCCACCCGATGGCCTCACCCGAATTATTGCCGCGCATTTGCGTCGCCTTGAGGAATGCGCCATGCGGACCTGTTCTCATCGCCCGTCCTAAGCACATTTCTTCTACAACACCGGTGTAGCCGATAACGATAACAAAAATAATATAAGGAATTAAAAACGCCGCTCCTCCAAACTGTCCGACACGGAACGGAAACAACCAAATATTTCCCATTCCGACAGCGGAACCGATACAGGCAAGAATAAATCCCCACTGTGAGTTGAATTGATCACGTTTTGCTTCTGTATTTGCCATAGCCTTCTCCGGCTATTTAATGGGTTCCAAATGAGCTTGGAAGTGACGCAAAATCGGCGGTTCCCAGATGATACGGTACCCTTTCACCTGCGAAGCCCGTTCTTTGATGTTGATTAACGCTTCGGCGATAACATCCAAATGAGCCTGCGTATACACGCGCCGCGGGATTGCAAGCCGTGCAAACTCAAACTCGGACTTAATCTGCTTGCCCGTTTCAGGGTCATTACCGAGCATGAACGAACCGATATCGCAGGTGCGGATACCGGCTTCTTTGTACAGCTCTATGCAAAGCGTATGGCCGGGGAATTCATAGTAGGGAATGTGCGGGAACATCGCATTTGCATCAACGTAAACGCCATGCCCGCCTGCAGGGTTCTGAATGGCAACGCCCGCATCAAGAAGTTGAGATGCCAAATATTCCATAGAAGCATTGCGGTATTTCAGATATTCTTCATCGATACCTTCGTAGAGACCGATAGCCAAAGCTTCAAGATCACGGCCGGAAAGACCGCCGTAGGTAATAAAGCCCTCAAACGAAATACAGTTGCCCTTAATCAGTTGATAAATGTCTTTGTTGTTCTTAATACCGATAAGACCGCCCATGTTGACGATTGCATCTTTTTTTGCACTCATCGTAAAGGTGTCGGCATAGCTGAACATTTCGCGAACGATGTCTTTAATGGATTTATTGTTATATCCCGCTTCGCGTTCTTTAATAAAATAGGCGTTTTCCGCAAAACGAGCCGCATCGATATTAAACAAAATACCGTACTTTTTTGCGACCGCAGAAACTTCACGGATATTCTGCATCGACACGGGCTGCCCGCCGGCTGAGTTGTTGGTAATAGTCATAACGATCATGCCGACATTTTCTTTTCCGTATTCGTTGATATACTTTTCAAGTTTTTCAACGTCCATGTTTCCCTTAAAGGGGGCATAGACCGCCGGTTTTTTTGCTTCCGCACACACGCAGTCTACCGGTTTTCCGCCGGACAAAGTAACATGCGCTCTTGTCGTATCAAAGAACATATTGGAAATGGCAAACTGTCCTTTTTTAAGCAACAAGGGGAACATAACTTTTTCTGCTGCACGGCCTTGATGAACCGGCTGAATAAATTCATATCCGAAAATATCATGTCCCGCGTCTACTAATTTGAAATAACTTTTACCGCCGGCATACGCCTCATCACCGACCATTACGCCCGCCCACTGCTTATCACTCATTGCGTTTGTTCCGCTGTCGGTTAATAAATCGATGTACACATCTTCACCGCGCAGGTTGAACATGTTGTACTTTGCCGCTTCAAGCTTTTTGATGCGCTCTTCACGGGTTGTCATTTTGATGGGCTCTACCATTTTGATTCTAAACGGTTCCGGCACATACTTCTTCATTCGATTTCCTCCTCGATCTGAAATCGGTGCGGTAAAAAAGATCTCAGGAAAACTTCTAAAAATTGAGATCTTTAGGAATTCCCTGATCCTTATTAACCTGCACTGTTCAGTATTGATAAAAGTATAGCACCGGTTTTTTTAGCCGTCAACTTTTTTTATTTTGCTAAATATTCGTTGATGCTCGCTGCCGCTTTACGTCCTTCGCCCATAGCGAGGATAACGGTTGCCGCGCCGAGTACGATGTCTCCGCCCGACCACACTTTCGGGATGCTGGTTTTTTGGTTTTCATCGACAATGATGTTGCCGGTCTTGGTTACCTGCAATCCTTCCGTCGTCTGTGCCATCAGCGGGTTGGAGCTGTTACCGAGTGCAACGATAACCGTATCTACCGGGATTTGATGTTCGGTACCCGGAATGGCGACGGGGCTGCGGCGGCCGGAAGCGTCGGGTTCACCGAGCTCGTAGTTCAGCACTTCGACTGCACACACCTTGCCGTCTTTATCGCCGATAAAGCGTGTCGGGTTTTGCAAAAAGCAGAACTCAACGCCTTCTTCTTCCGCATGGGCGATTTCTTCGGCACGGGCGGGCATTTCTGCACGGGTACGGCGGTAAATACAGTACACTTTATCTGCGCCGAGCCGGTATCCCATACGGGCGGCATCCATCGCAACGTTTCCGCCGCCGATAACCGCAACAACCTTTGCAGGATATAGCGGCGTGTCCGCCTTATCTTCCTGATAGGCCTTCATCAAATTGGCGCGGGTTAAGTATTCGTTTGCACTGAATACGCCGATGAGGTTTTCTCCCTCAACGTTCATAAACTTAGGTAAGCCCGCACCCGTACCGACAAAGGCGGCGTCGAATCCGTCTTCTTGGAGCAGCTGTTCCAGCGTTGCCGTCCGTCCGACTAAGAAGTTGGTTTCAAACTTGACGCCCATCTTTTTAAGATTTTCCACTTCTTTCGCGACAATGTCTTTCGGAAGGCGAAATTCGGGGATTCCGTACACCATAACGCCGCCCGGTTTATGGAATGCTTCGAACACGGTTACCGCATGACCGGCGCGGCGGATATCGGCAGCGGCGGCAAGCCCCGCAGGTCCCGATCCGATAATCGCAACCTTCTTTCCGGTATCGGGAGCAACCGGCGGAATCGTTGTCTTATTATTTTCCCGTTCCCAATCCGCAACAAAGCGTTCCAATCTGCCGATTGCAACCGCCTTATCTACCGATTTATGCATCTTGCCGACCGTGCAAACCAGCTGGCACTGTTTTTCCTGCGGGCATACGCGGCCGCAGATAGCGGGGAGCAAGTTCGTCGTTTTAATCGTATCGACGGAGGCCTTAAAATCTCCCTTTTGAATACAGGTGATAAATTCGGGGATGGGGATTCCGACAGGGCAGCCCTGTACGCAGGGGCGGTTCTTACAGTTTAAGCAGCGCTCCGCCTCTATTCGCGCCTGTTCTTCGGTGTAGCCGGTTGCGACCTCGTCCATAAGGCGGGCTCTGGTATGCGGTTCAAGTACCGGCATTTCCTGTATCGGGATAGCCGCGCGATCTTTCATTTTTAATTCTTTATCTTTCAGTTCGCCCCAATATGTTTTTGCCTGTTCCGTAAGTTTTTCGCGGGGCACATAGTGGTGCTCGGTATTTATATTTTCGGTTTCCATTTCATACTCCTGCTCAGTTCGGTTAATTGGCGCCGTTTGACAGCCCGATTCTGCATACATGGCGATCGTGATCTTCCCGTTCCTTAAATGCCTTCATTCGTATCATCATATTGTCAAAATCGACTTTGTGTCCGTCAAATTCGGGACCATCCACGCAGACAAACTTTGTTTTTCCGTCAACCGTAACACGGCAGCAGCCGCACATTCCGGTGCCGTCAATCATAATTGTATTTAAAGATACGACTGTGTGAATACCGAACGGACGGGTTGTCGCTGCGCAGAATTTCATCATAATCGGCGGGCCGATTGCGATAACCTCTTGAGGAGGAGCTGAGCTTTCACAGATTTCCTTTAACGGTTCGGTAACCAGCGCTTTTCGGCCGTAGCTTCCGTCATCGGTTACGATAATGAGCTCATCCGCTATTTTGCGCATTTCTTCCTCGAAAATAACGAGTTCTTTTGTACGTCCGCCGATGATAATGATAACCTCATTACCGGCACGCTTATAGGCTTGGGCAATCGGGTGTAGAGGAGCCGTACCGATACCGCCGCCGACGCATACCACTTTTCCGACTTTTGCAATATGAGTCGGATTGCCGAGCGGCCCGAGAATTGTCGCAATCGAATCCCCCACCTCTTTTCGGCATAGCTTGATAGTGGTTGCCCCGACCGCCTGAACGACAAGCGCAATCCATCCCGCGTCAGGATCGGCATCGGCGATGGTAAGCGGAATCCGTTCGCCGTAATCGATATCAAGCTGGATAATAACAAACTGCCCCGCTTTTCTCTGACGGGCAATTTCCGGGGCGGCAACGCGTAAGTAAAAGACATCTTTTGAGAATTGCTTCTTCTCTAAAATTGTGTGAATCATTCGACCTCTTTATCTTTATATAGATAAAATAAGGTATCAATTTGCAGTTGATACGTATTTCGTGCCATTTTACTCGTAATAGTATGGAATATCAATATAAAGCATTGCGAAAATTATCAATTTATCTTATACTAAAGGACATGGACAATGTTGCAACTATACCGGTAGATAAAAATAAAATAAAACAAGCAGATGAATATTCCCATCTCGATTAACACTTATACACTTCCGAAAGAAACGGAAACCTATATCGTCGATGTCGCAAAAGTTTTCCTTGACGTAGTTCACCAAGACGGAATCCAGGACTATATTGTCTACTGCCTTAATGAGCTGACTACAAACGCGAAAAAAGCGAATACCAAGCGCGTATATTTTAAAGAAAAAGGCTTTGATATCTATGATCAGAAGTCCTATGACGAGGGGATGCTCAACTTTAAGCAAGAAAGCCTTGGTAATATCGATTACTATCTGCAGCAGCAAAAAAAAGAAGGCCTCTATATTAAAGTAATTATGCAGGTCAAGCAGGGGCAGATAATTTTTGAAGTACGCAATAATGTCCAAATGGTTGGGACGGAGTTTAAACGCATCTTTGACCGGATGGTTGTCGCACGGGACTATGAAAACGTCGATCAAGCTTTTATGCAGGCAATCGACGATACGGAAGGGGCAGGGCTCGGTTTAATTATCATGCTGCTCATGCTAAAAAAAATCGGTTTGCAAGAGGACTCTTTCGAACTGATTACCGAAAAAGACCTCACAATTAATAGAATTACCATTCCGATTGATTTTGAAGCGAATCGGCATCTGGTGGAACTAACTAAGACAATTGTCGATTATATTGAAGAAATTCCACAATTCCCCGAAAAGATCATGCAAATACAGCGTCTTATCAATGATCCGAATGCAACAATGGGGACGATCGCATCTCTTATCAGTGATGATATTGCATTAACAACCGATCTTTTAAAACTGGTCAACTCCGTTGCATTCGGGCTTACAAAGGAATGCATGAGTATTAACGAAGCGGTTAAGATGGCCGGTTTGCGGGGTATTCAACATCTGCTCTATTCCGTCGGGACGTTGCAAGTCTTAAAAGTAACCAGTGATGAACAAAAAAAACTGTGGGACCATACGTATCGATGCGCTTTCTTTGCACATAATCTTGCAAAAATGCGAGGAAAAGACAAACTTCTCGAAGAAATATATGTTTGCGCCCTTTTGCATGATTTAGGTAAAATCGTATTCAGCTCGATCTATCCTGAAATGCTGGAGAAAATTAAAGATTTGCAAGCCGAAAAAAATATCCCCGAACAGGTAATCAAGAGCGTGATGTCGGGAATGGAACACCAAGCAATCGGCGTTGCAGTTGCGGAAAAATGGCATTTACCGGCGGCTATTGTCAATACGATAAAATATCAATACGAACCGGAGGCAGCCCCTGAGGAATATTACGATCTTATTTCGACCGTAAGCTTTGCCGAATTTATGCTGCAATTTTTTGACGATAATATCAGCTACTATCAAATTCCGCCCGTTTTGCTCACGCAGCATAATATTGAAAATGAGGCTCAGTTGCGCGAGCTATGCGGAGAGCTTGATGCAAAATTCCACAAACCGGCGTAACTCATTTGTATGAACGAACAGCAATGTACCTTTGATAAACAACACTGTTCGGCACATGAACACAGCGAAGCATGCGGAATGGTCTGTATTCAAGGGTTATCGTTTAAATACGGCGCCGGGAAAAAAGCATTGTTTGAAAACCTCTGCCTTACGATTAAAAAAGGTGCGTATATCTCGATTGTCGGCGAAAACGGTACGGGAAAAAGTACGCTGATAAAGCTAATTCTCGGACTGCTGACTCCCGATACGGGAAGTATTCGCTGCGGAGCGCGCAGTGTCGGCTATGTACCGCAAAAAAAAGCGTCGATAACAGGCTTCCCGATTACCGTTTTCGAGACCTTAAACTCGTATAGAATATTGCGGAAGCAGCCGGATAAGGGTATCATCGACCGCTATCTTTCGGATGTTCGGCTGCTCGATTATAAATATGCTTTAGCAGGGACGTTATCCGGCGGCCAGCTGCAAAAAATGTATATCGCCCGTGCGCTTATCGGTGAACCTGATTTGCTCATCCTCGATGAACCGTCAACCGGTATCGATATCCAAAGTCAGCAGGAAATTTATACCTTTATTAAGAAACTGAATACGGAGCAGGGGCTGACGGTTGTTTCGGTAGAACATAACCTCGACGCAGCGGTGATCAATTCGACTGATATTTTCCATCTCGCAAACGGGTGCGGACACCTATGCAATCCGCAAAAATACGCAGCGGAATTTCTTCACTTCCGCCGCCTGCCGTATACTTCGGACGTCCGCCTGTGAGAACCGTGAAATACCGATTTCATGTTATTTATGTCTTGTCTTTTTCGGTATGTGCCGTTCCGACCTTACAAATGCCGACAGAATACTGAAGAGGGCAATCGCATGAGCCGCGATAAAGATACCGGCGCTGTTTTCGTAGCTTCGCCAAGTTCGGATTGCATTCAAAACGACACAAATAATGCCGGACATATATACCACACGACCCAACCAGCGCAGCGGAGACTTGTTTTTTGCCGCTCGTATAAGATTGATAATCCATGCCGTCAACATGATAAGTAAAAGGGCTCCGATAACGCAAAGTATCACCATATTTTGATTCATAGACCACCTTCTTATTTATTTAAAAAACTTTATACACCGAAACGGGATGTATGTTCCTGCCGCATAAAGAAATTATTACATCATCATCCGTCAACGTATAGAGAATGCTGCATATCGATTGCGATAAAACATCGATATTTTTCAGGGGCTGATAAAAGCCTTGCTCTGTATATTTGAGATATGCTTCCTTTTGCGTCCACAATTTGTAGAAGCGCCGGTCGAATAATCTCGCATCTTGATGGAGATAGCGGTTTTCGGAATCGGTAAAGCAGCGGTTTGCAACGTGCGGTTTAGCAGCGCGCAGCAGTTCGATGTCTGCTCCAATCTCACCATCGGATAATGCAATAATATATGCCCCATGCGTATACGATAAACTGAATTGCAGCATTATATTTTTTAGATACGGTTTTCCATATTTTCCGTATTCAAACCGGAGCAGATCGGGACAATGAGGAATCCGTTCGGCAAGCGCAGCCTTCAACAATTTTCTTGCTTGCGTGCGCTCTTGTTCTGAAGATAACCCATTATGCCTGCAAATCCACAGCTCCGTCATTGTTCTATCTCACGGTACGATACCGCGAGAAAGCAGCGCCGTCAATACCGCCCCGCCGAGGGCACGCGCTTTGTCGGAAATGGTAAAGCAGTTGTTCAATTCGGTAAGACGCGGGTCTATATCCGCCATTTTGAGACCGTTGCGAACGATAAACCCGTCGGGCAGCATACCGCGGATTATCCCGTTAAGCGAAGCGACAACATCGATAATGCTACCGTCCGCCTGTATGATGCGAGCGATGACTTCACCGCGGGTAACCGAGTCGCCGATATCGTGTATAACGCGCAGCGTACCTGCCGCCGGTGCATGGATAACTCGCAAGGCGCTCTCTCCGCCGACAAGTCCGGGAATGCCGGTGTTGGGAAGCGCCGTTCCTCGATAAATCAATCGCGCTAAATTATGCCCGCGCATTGTTTCGATAACAATATGCGCATCTTTTCCGGCGGTAAAGCCCGGCCCCAGCGCAATCACAAGCGGCGCCATATCGAGGCGGGTACCGCAGTTTTTCTTTGCGATGATGGCATCTATGACGGCAGCTGGGTGCAAAATGTCGATCAGTTCTCCTG
>CAJPTT010000044.1 GCA_905373565.1 uncultured Treponema sp.
CCTTCAACTGTTGTACACGGATGTACAACAGTTGAAGATGGTTCAAATGGTCTCATAGTCTCAATTTTTCCGCGATTTTTATCTATCCTACCTGATGCGGTTGCCCTCCTTCTAAAAAAACATTCGAAATTTTTAACAAAATTTCGAATGAAAAAGAAAGCAACCGTTTGAAAATAGTAGCAGTACGGTTGCCTTGTTCCGCGTTATTCACATAGAGCGATCGGGGCGAAGGTTTCTGCTTTAAGCGCTGCGCCGCCGATTAAGCCGCCGTCGATATTCTCTTTGGCAAGCAAGGCTTTAGCATTTTCCGCCTTCATCGAACCTCCGTACTGAATGACCATTGCATCGGCAACGGCTTTTCCGTATAGCTTCGCAATGACGGATCTGATATGTGCATGAATCGCATCGGCATCCTCCGGGGTTGCCGTCTTTCCGGTACCGATTGCCCATACCGGCTCATACGCAATGGTAACCCGTGTCAATTCTTGTGCGGTTACCCCTTCCAATCCTTTTTCGGTTTGAGTTGCGCAGACGCTCTCCGCACGACCGGCCTCGCGTTCTTCCAGCAATTCGCCGACACAAAGGATCACTTCAAGCCCGTGTTGCAATGCAAGCCGCACCTTTTTATTGATCATTGCATCGGTTTCCCCGTAAATATGGCGCCGTTCCGAATGGCCGAGTATAACAACCTGTACACCGAGGTCTTTAAGCTGCAATACGGACACTTCGCCGGTATGAGCACCCTGCTCGTCGGTACTCATATTCTGCGCACCAAGCAAAACATTAGTTCCTTTTACTACCTGAGAAACGGCATCAAGAGCGGTAAAGGAAGGCGCGATCATATATTTGTGCTTTCCTCCCTTGACAGCCTCTACCACGCCTTTCGCCAGTTCAACGGCCTCACCCTTTGTTTTGTGCATTTTCCAGTTACCTGCAATAAAATATCTCCGCATACCTTCTCCTATAAAAACTTTCAGATATTTCATTATACCGTACATTTGCCAATTTTTAAAGGGTACCGCTCTGCCGCACAGAATAAACACATCGAACTCTTTCTGCGATTTCTAATTATGAATTACTTTCTCTTTTTTTATTACCTATTTTCGGTTATAATAAAGCGAAAGAAGGATGTTGCAATGAATGTATTTGATATAATCGGTCCCATCATGATCGGCCCGTCGAGTTCACACACTGCCGGTGCAGTACGGATCGGTTTAATGAGCCGGCTGCTGCTGGGCGCCCCTGCGCTAAAGGCACATATCAGACTGCACGGCTCTTTTGCGCAGACGTACAAAGGACACGGAACTGACCGTGCACTCGCAGCTGGGATTATGGGGATGCAAACCGATGACGAGCGCATCAGAAAAAGTCTTACAATAGCCAAGGAATCGGGGTTGGATATTACCTTTGAACCGACGGTTATTCCCGATGCTCATCCAAACACAGCGGAAGTTACGTTAACTGCAGCGGACGGAAAAACAGTCTGCGTTCAGGGCGCATCAGTCGGCGGCGGCAATATCGTTATCAATAAAATAGACGGCAGAGAGGTAAAAATAACCGGCCAATCCCCTACAATTATTGTGGTACATGATGACATACCGGGTATGATCGCCGCCGTCACGGCTCTTATGGCTCAGTATAAACTCAATGTCTATAAATTCAACCTCGCACGGGACAAAAAAGGCGGTACGGCGATAATGACCTTACAGATTGACGGACGCTCCCTTGGAGAAAATTTGAAGACCGCTATCGAAAAGATACACGGCGTTACTAAAGTGATTTTTGTCAAGCCATTTTAAAAATAGTGCAGCAATAGACAATATCAGGAGACAACAATGCTTAGTTATGAATCGATCAGCGAATTATATAAAACAGCGGAAGTGCAGCAGAAACGTATTCGGGAGATTGTACTGGAGGATCAAGCGGCGCAGCTCGAACAGCCGGAAGAAGCGCTTATCAGACAGATGGAAGAGAACTTGACAGTGATGCTTGAAGCAATTGAAAACGGCAGTAAACCCGAGGTTAAATCACCCAGCAGATTAACCGGCGGGGATGCTTATCGACTTAGACAAACGATTGAAGCAGGCAAACATCTCTGCGGAGACCTCATGTCAAACGCTATCCAAATGGCGATGGCTGTTTCCGAGATAAACGCCGCCATGGGGAAGATTGTAGCGGCCCCTACTGCCGGTTCTTGCGGGATTCTTCCCGGCGCATTAGGCGCCTTATTGAAGATACACGGCGTTCCGCGGGAAGATGTAGTGCTGTCGTTGTTTACCGCCGGCGCTATCGGCATGGTAGTTGCAAACAAGGCTTCGATTGCAGGCGCCTCGGGAGGCTGCCAAGCCGAGTGCGGTACGGCTTCTGCGATGGCAGCTGCCTGCATTGTGGAACTCTTGGGCGGTACGCCGGAGATGGCAGCCCATGCAGTGGCAATAACGCTCAAATGTATCTTAGGGCTCGTGTGCGACCCCGTCGCCGGTTTAGTGGAAATCCCCTGCATTAAACGGAACGCATCCGGTGTTACACTTGCCTTTACCGCTGCAGAACTGGCGCTCGCAGGTATAAAAAGCGCAATCCCCGTTGACGAAACGATAGAAGCACTGAAACGGGTCGGCGACGGGCTTCCGGCATCACTGCGCGAAACTGCCCGAGGCGGGCTTGCGATAACACCGACCGGACAAAAATTTGAACAGCAGGTATTCGGTACGCGGACACCAGTTACAAGCAGCCCGCGCAGTACCTGCGGCTCATGCGGCAGTTGTGGATAGGAGAAGCGGTGGACAAGGTAAGACAGGCAGCAAACGGAGCAAGCAGTAGCCGGATAGAAGGGAGAGGAGCAGAAAGAAGAAGCGATTATGGATAAAACGCGTACTGGCAATGATGATCGTTATAGGGATAAGCAGCGGTGAGGAGAAGTAAAGATGCCTCTATGCATTTCTACGAAAAGCAATTTACACAATGAATGCCATTGAATCATTGAATTTCAGCTTACGAAAAATCACACGAAATAAATCGAGCTTTTCTGATCAAGTATCCATTTACTTTTTTCTGACAGGCTCACACTAACGGACACCCGTTTTGACGTGCCCAGCGTATTACCTCATTCATTCGTTTTTGATACCCTTTTGCACCTTTGCTTTGCAGCCATGATAAATTATCAAAATCGATACGGAATGTTACCGATTTTTTAAGCGGTTTCCAATACTTAAAGTGTCCCCGCGCAAAATCCTCTTCGGTTAGTTCCGGAATATCTGTTGTATTAATCTGATTGTCCGGAACTGCACAAGCTTCACATTTGGCAATATATTCTTCTAAGTCTGTCATAATACATTTTCCTTTCCTGCGATGTTGCAGAACGAGCTGAGATAATATGGATGCGGTCTGCTTCCGTATATACAACCTGCACAATGCTTAGCCCAAACCTTTCCATATACCCAAAACCGTTATATCTATCTTGCCCATCGTCCGAATGTGTTATGTCATATATCTCATAAAAATACGGATCGTCAAAAACAGGCAAAATGTCTCTAAACGAAATCCCATTGTTATTTGCGTCCTTGTGGTTACTGCAGTTTGCCTTGTCTTTTTCAGACCACCATTCGAATCTGCCACACCTAACCAGCTCACCTTTTAGCATTATCTATAACCTACGATAAGCATATAGTGTATGTACGTAATTGTCAATAAATTCTGAAATACAAAAGATGTGTCGTATATTTTCAAAAGGTCGTACTGCGACTTATCTTCCACAGGCGGTGAATTTTTTTATTCCGAAAATCTTCCGGTATTGACTGCGCACTGATGTCCTGCACGATAAAGAGCATATTGTGATAAACAAACTTATTCTCTCCTATGCTGCGATCCGGTCTATCCGAAAGCTCCGCCGTACTAAAGCGGAGTGTCCGTGAATTGGTCGAAAAGTATAAAACGCCTTCCGCCGCCAATACCTGACAGCAGCTGCGAATTAAATCCTGCCAATGCCGGTTCACATCGAAGAATTGGGGCGCACGCTTTGAATTGGAAAACGTCGGCGGGTCGCAAATGATGATATCCCACCGTTCTTTCCGTTTTGCGGCCTGATCCAAAAAAAGGCGGGCATCACTTTGCACAAACCGGCAGCGCTCGGAATCGGCAACCCCATTCAGCTGAGCATTTTCAGCCGCCCATTGCAAATAGTTTTTCGACAAGTCAACCGAACAAACCCGCCGCGCTCCGTTTACCAGCGCATGAACGGAAAAAGAAGCGGTATAACAAAAAAGATTCAGCACCGACTTACCGGCGGCGCTTTCGGCAACGGCAAGCCGAGCCGGACGATGATCAAGGAACAGTCCGGTATCGAGATAATCGGATATATTGACCAAAAATCGGCACTTACCTTCCCGCACAATAATCCGCTTTTCGCTGTCCGCAATCTTTTCATATTGAGCTTCACCGCGCTGCCGTTTCCGGCATTTTTGATATACCTGCGCTGTAGGAATCTGCAAAGCATCGCATAACGCTTCCGCCAACTCCGAAAGGGAAGCAGCACGTTTATCTTCTTTCTTACGGATAGGCCGTTCATATTCGGTAAGTACGGCAAACAGTACACCGGTTATATCTTCAATATAGAGATCGACGGAAACGGGAATTTCAGGAATGTCCTTATCATACAGCCGATAGGCAAAGATGTTTAATCGCCGCGCATATTTTTTTAAATGCTTATACCGTTTTACGAGGCGGTTATAAAAAAGAGCCGCCTGTTGAGAATATTCGGAAGGGTTCATAGCAGTTTTACTACGAGACTTTAACGCGTGTACTTCTTAAAGTCCCATATATGTACCGGTTATAGAATAATACGATTGTTATTCACTTGCCTGCTGAATACGGGTATTCATCATAACGCCTAAAAGCGCATAACCTGAGGTAAGATCTTCCCGCTGAACGAGTACATGATCGGGAACCTTAATTTTTATATTTGTAAAATTCCAGATTGCATCAATTCCCGCTGCTACCAATTGATCGGCAATATCTTGTGCACTGGGCGACGGCGCCGTCAAAATTGCTAAGGCAGGGTGCAAAACGTTAATCTGTTCCGCCAATTCATTCATTGCAAAAATCGGAATACCATGAATTTTTTTGCCGATCTTTTTTTTGTCACTGTCAAAAGCCGCACAGATTTCCAATCCGTGGTCTCTAAATCCCTGATATCCGGTAAGCGCGGTACCAAGATTGCCCGCCCCGATAAGGACAGCCTTTTGCAGCGTATCCCAACGGAGAAAATGTTCAATAGCTGCAATGAGTTCTTCAACCGGATAGCCCTTTTTCGGTTTGCCGATAATACCGGTAATGGCTAAATCCTTACGCACTTGAATCGGCTCAAGATGCAACTCTTCAGCGATAACGGTACCGGAAATATAGGGTAGTTCATCCGCTAGAGCTTGTTTTACTATGTGTAAATAGGACGGTAATCTTCTGATCGACGGTACGGCCGGTATCTTTAACTTTTTCATTCGCGTCACCTTATTTATCAAAACTCAAGGATCTATACTCTTCTAATCCTCTATCAAATTCTTTTGGGCATCTCTAAAAACTCGGTTAGCTTTTAGAGACGTCCGACGAGTATTTTTTATAAATTGTTATACTGTAATAGTTTATAAAAAATACATCGCAAATAAATCTAAGGAAAACCTCTAAAAACGGAAGTTTTTAGAGGTTCCCTTTTATGATATAAGTAAAATAATGAAAGGTCAAGCGGTAAAAAATGACGGTGTGGACAGAGAAGAGAGGTGGTATCCTCCTTGCCTCAGCCGCAACGGTTAGGCAAAATGTATTGAATCTCTGAAATTTAAAAGTGTCGACCTCTTGACACTTGCAAAAAAATAACTGAAAATAAGTAAGTATTCTAGTAAGATACTAACTTAGAATAAAGGAAGGGGGTCGTTACCATGCGGCACAAATTATTGATACTATCACTGGCTTTAGGACTGCTTACCGCTCCGTTTATCTGCGCACAAAACAAAGACACTGCAAAGAGAAACGATAAGAACAACGAAGCCGACAGTATGATTACCGTCGAACAGGCATACCTCAATTCGATTGAAGGCGTTATGATTAACGAAATGGTTGCCGCCGAGGGGCGCGATTCAAAACGCGTTGCCTTACAGTACATCGAAGAGGCATTAAATGAAGGGCGTAAATCGGAAGAAATTCAGGCTGCTTTAAGTACATTAGCAACCGAGGGGCTTTCATCTGTTGTGAGAGAAGACGGCAGAGTAGTAAACAATTATCCGGAAATAAGACTCCGCGCATGCGAACTGCTCGGGCAGATGGGAACCGACAAAGCGAAAGACGTATTGGTTTCGGTTATGTACACCGATAACGAACCATCCGTTATTACAGCAGCTGTAAAGTCCCTCGGCGAAATCGGAAAAAACGATAACGATGAAGTATTCAATATGATTAACTGGATTGCCCGCAAATTCGACACGGTTAATCCGACAAGCTCGCTCGCGCTTGAGATATTGAACACCTTCGAAAAAATATCCGGTTCTGTTACCAATAAAAAAGACATGTTTGAAACGGTAATGCGCATTGCAAACAACTATAGCTATGTAACTCCTGTCAGAACAAGAGCTTACGAAGTAATGCGAAGCATTTCAGGCTCAAATAGCGACCAAAACAAAAATAAATAATCTATAAAAAGAATCTTTCACACGGTGATTAACGGTAAAAAGCGCTGTAAAAATTATTTTATAGCGCTTTTTTGTTTGTGCGGAAAGACTAATACTCAGGGCACTGGCCCGAGATCGTTGATCTGTGCAAGAATGTTTCCGCACGGAAGAGTATCAAACTCCGCTTTTACGGCCCGTTTATTTAGCTTCAATAAAATCTATTTCAATCCCATTGGGATCAACCGCCGTTAATATTTTTTTACCGTCTTTTACTGTTCGCGGCTGCATAATAATACGAACATCCTTGTACCGGAGATATTTTTCAGTCTCACCAATCTGATTCACAGTAAAAGTCAGCGAAATAGAGTTTTCTTTTTTTACCTTTGAATGATCGTTATGAATAAGCTCCAACCGACCGTTCGACTTAGGATCATACAAAAAGGCAATCTGCTTGCCGGGGGCAGCAGACATCATAGACTCAAAGGTGAGCCCGAGCACTTTCTCATAAAACTGTAATGATTTTTCCATGTTGTCGGTTCTAATAACCACACTGTTCATCTGCATCTTTTACTCCTTAGCAAATAGCGGTATTCCGGTATCTGCGATAGTTATAGTATACCCGACAAAAGATAATTTTGCAAAAGAAAAAATATTTGTAATGCGAGACCTTGTATTAAGCGGGGGTTTCCCGTACAATCACGGATAAGGAGCTATTATGAAACGTATTATACACTTATGTTCATTAATTACAACGCTCGGCATTGTTTTTTTGAGCGGTGCATGTGCCTCTACATCAAAAAAGCATGATCCCGATTTTCTCGGCAATTATCCGGTGCAGTCGTTAGGTGTACTGCACCTTAATATAGTAAGACGCTACTCCAACGATTTACTGCCCCGAGATGTTAGCTTTGTTTTTGAGCCGTCTACCAACTTAGTTAAATTCCATCATAAGATGATGGGAGATAACATCTGGATATCTTTAAAAAAGAATGAGCGGGCACTTCTGCGGGAAGCGATTGAACAATATCTTACTGCTTTTACCGATAAAACACTGACACCGGAGGGCGCGAAGAAAAAAGGTTCATTTGGAAAAACCGATATCTTAATGACGTGGGGACTGTTCGGTTCTGCACATGAAGCATATCCGACTTTACGGTTTGATTATCAGTTTATTACCCCGCAGCGCCCGTATTTTATTCTTGCCAATGCGACAACTCAAGCTGCCGACGGTGCAAATTGCCATACGGATTGCAATTTCACCGGCGCAGTGCAAAGATGTTTTAAAAGTGTTGGACGAACAGGCGCTTTTACAGCTTGTAGAAGAATTAAAAGCCGACTATCAAAGATATGATGAATTCGATTCGAATACATCAGCACTTAAAAATATAGAAAGTGCTCCTGAAGGGAGCGATATGCCGGTAAAACAAGAAGACGTTTCGTTTGATGAATTTTAACCTCAAAAAAGGGGTATATCGATAAGTTTTTGCGAGATGGAGTCCGAAAATGTTGAGCCGTCTTGCGAAAAAAGGAGAAATTATGCGCAATAAAAGGTTATTCGGTTTGGTTGTAGCGGGAGCACTGATCATAGCGATTGGAATTTCCGGCTGCGCGGGAACACCGCGGAATTCCCATCCGTTGGTATTTCAGACGGACTTCGGATTAAAAGACGGAGCGGTGTCGGCAATGAAAGGTGTTGCATTTACGCAATCGGCTGCTATTCCGCTGTACGATCTTACCCATGAAATACCTGCCTACAGTATCTGGGATGCAGCGTATCGACTTTTTCAGACGGTAGAATATTGGCCGTCAGGTACGGTCTTTGTATCGGTGGTGGATCCCGGTGTCGGTACCGACCGCGATTCGGTTGTCTTAAAGACTAAAACGGGCCACTATATCGTTACTCCCGATAACGGAACACTTACACTTGTTGCAGACCGGTTGGGGATTGCGGAAGTCCGTCTAATCGATGAAGCAGTGAACCGTCGGAAAAACTCCGAAAAGAGCTACACCTTCCACGGCCGCGATGTGTATGCGTTTACCGGAGCGAGGCTTGCAGGAGGAATTATCAGCTTTGAACAAGTCGGGCCTGCAAAAAAGGATATTGTTCGCATTCCTTATGAAAAACCTCGTTTTGATAACGGAGCGTTGCTCGGTACTATTCCTGCACTTGATGTTCAGTATGGAAATGTCTGGACAAACATCGGCCGTGAAACCACGGAGGCATTAAAATTAGCCGTGAATGATGTCGTACAAGTAACGGTTTACAATGAAGGCAAGCAGATATACACCGGCACCATGCCGTATGTGAACAGTTTCGGTGATGTTCCGGATGGAAAGCCACTGCTGTATTACAATAGCCTCGATTGCTTATCGATGGCATTGAATATGGACAATTTTGCCGCCGTACACAAAATCGAATACGGCGGAGAATGGACGGTGAAGATTAGCAAGGTTAACAAATAACTCCTTTTGAAAATATGCAACACATCTGCGTTGTCGCATCGGCGCGAAACTCACTACCGGTTAATACGAGCGGCATCCTTGCCGCTTCTAAAAAATGCTCAACTATCATACAGAGCCAACGGCTTTGAAACTTTGTTCGGCTGTTGCATTTTAAAGAAGGATTCTGCTAAATAACTAATGTGCGACTAAATCCGCATATTCCGAATGTTTATTGAACCAGTCGGCTGCATACGAACATTGAGGCCGTATCTTCTTCCCATTCTTTTGAGCATAGTCTACAACTTCTTTAACGAGTTTACCGGCAACTCCTTGCCCTCTTAATGAGTTGTCGACAAAGGTATGGTCGAGGCAAACCGTCGAATCGTTTTCCTGCGGAAACGTAACTTCGGCAATAACTTTTCCTGCATCGTTTTCCGCGTAAATTCTATTTTCCTGATGTATGAGTTCCATCGTATTCCTCCTGATTGTCTAGCGATAACGGATTATAAGGTGGCCTTGGGGCTAAACTCCTACAGACAATTTTTAACCACAGCCAATAATCTTTAACGTGGTCTAGTATGCCATAAAATAGAGAGAAAATTCAATATGCACTGAAAATGCCATGCCCGCAGATTATTTAAAGTTACCTAACGCTCATTTAAGATTAATCTTTCGGTACGTTGTTTTTTTTCGATAAATGCTCTATACTTCGCCGTTGATCATTTGACATACATCAGTGTGCCAAAGAATACTTTCAATTTTTTGATAGGAGTATCCGGTTATGAGCAAAGGATTAAAAACAGGTCTTATCATTCTCGGCATTATTGTGCTGATTATTTTTTCACTGTACGGCTGTGTTACCCGTTCGTACAATTCGATGGTAGCGGCGGATGAAACCGTTAAAGCGGCATGGAGTCAGGTAGAAAACGTATACCAGCGCCGTTTTGATTTAATTCCCAACCTTGTTAACACTGTAAAAGGTTATGCGAGCCATGAGGAAAAAGTCTTTACCGAAATTGCCGAAATGCGCTCCAGAGCGGGCGGCGTTATCAATGTTTCGGACGAAGTACTCAACAATCCCGAATCGTTTGAAAAGTTCCAAAAAGCACAGAGCGAGTTAGGCGGTGCACTGCAGCGGCTGCTTGCCGTTGCGGAAAATTACCCCGAATTGAAAGCAAATGAAAACTTCCGCGACTTGCAAAGCCAGCTTGAAGGAACCGAAAACCGCATTGCCGTGGAACGGAAGCGTTTTAATGAGGCCGTACAGACATACAATATGCAAGTCAGACGGTTCCCGCAAGCATTTCTTGCCAATATGTTCGGCTTTAGAGAAAAGGCATATTTTAAGGCTGATGAGCAAGCAGCAACCGCGCCTAAAGTTGAATTTTAAGGAATATGTCCGGTACCGGATGATAGAAAACAAAAAGGAATGCACGGCTTCAATCTTGGAGCGGTACATTCCTTTAAAGATACACTATATAAGCTTTCATAAAAGCTGATAAAAAAGCAGAGCAATCGCAACAGAAAAGATAATGTGCGGTATGCTATTTTCATAAAATATGCT
>CAJPTT010000045.1 GCA_905373565.1 uncultured Treponema sp.
CATTTGCTCAAGATGGACAAAAAACGCTGAAATTTAAGGTTACCGATAAGAAAAGCGGTGTATTTGAAACCGATGCAACCGACAAGCCTCGAGTGTATGCAAAGAACACGACTACTACCGCTTCCGATGCATCGGTTGAATTAAAGGTAGATACAAAGCCGCCGCAGAGTGAAACTCCTGCATTACAATTTTCGAATGCGAGCGACTATAGCGGTCTTAACAACCTTGAACAAAACGCAAAATTTAACGGCGGAATGCTCTATTTACAGATAATGGCTTCGGATGCCAGTGGAATACAGAGCGTTACGGGAAAAATAGACAACGTTACGAGTACAACTGAGGGGCAAAATATAGAGCATGCCGCCGCCGGTACGGCTGAAAAGTGGCGGATTAAGCTTGACCTTAGTGACGTAACAACGGAAGGCATTAAAACACTAACGGTAGAACTTACCGATAAAGCAGGGGCAAAAACGCAGTTTACCCGTACGATAGTTCTCGATAAAACGGCGCCGACCGTTGAGTTAACATATCCTGCCGCTAATAGCGCTCAATCCGGAAAGATTACGGTTCAAGGAAATATTGCCGACGGGCAAGACGGTACTGGCACAAAAGCGGAAGCAACAAAGTGGATTGTTGTGCCTTCTGCATCGGGGGAACCTACTGCCGGTACTATCGGATGGAAAAACATGAAAACTTCAACGGCGGCAAACTGGAGTTTTGACCTTGATTTTGCTGTCGACTTTACGTTGAGCGGCGGACACGCGGCATACGGCACGCCGAATGCGGTAACGCCTGCCTATTATGACATACCGGTATATATCCTTACCGAAGACAATGTAGGAAATAAGGCTGTTCGAAAAATTACCGTACTGTATAATCCGGACGGGACAAAACCGGTCGTAGAAGTCCTTTCTCCCACAGCAGGGTCGATTGTGGGCGGTACTATTCAGATATTCGGTACCGGAAAGGTAGCCGTAGGAACACCTGCCCATGTGGGCGAAGTACACATTCAATTTTCGAAGGATGAACACGGTACCTTTGACAGTTCGCACTGCAATTTTAACGGTAAAGATTGGTGGAATGGCGGTAACGGTGTTCTTGTTCCCAATACTGCCGGAACGCATTCGGGAGCTTCTTGGCGTATGGATGTAAACAGTGATGGAAACCTGAATAATCCGAGTTCAACCGAAGAACGCTGGACACTGTGGTTTAGACTACGTGCAAAGAATAAGAATGACAATAAGATAGGAGAGTGGACTGCTCCTATTAAGATAATTGTTGATAAGTCCGCTCCGACCATCGGCAGCAAGATTCCGCTTAAACTTGAACACGGTAGCCAATCGGATGATTATATTCCCAATATGTGGATAGCCGATAATTATAAGCTGACCGGCTCGTTGCATGATGAATCGGGAATAAAGAGCATAAAAATTACGGGTGATTTAAAAGACGGTACTGAATATGATTTAGCTAAAGCGCTTACAGACGGATGGATTGTTGAAGATACTGTTAATACGCCAACCGAATCCGGTAAAAAGAATTATAAGTTGCAAATACCGCTTACGCTGAATGACTTGAAAGAGGCTGCAAAGGGGAAAAAAGAATTTAAGTTTACCCTTTATGTAGAAGAAGATACGGATAAGCATTTATCTGCTGAAAAGGAATTTACTTTTAAATTCGATACCGAAGCGCCTACGGGAGCCTATGGAGAGCATAAACTTATCGGCAACGGTAATTTTGAAGCCGGTTCAATTACGGATACTGTTCTTGCAACTAAAATAAAAGAATTGGCGCCTTCAACCGATTACAGCAAGCTTGGTTTATTAGCAGGAGGCAAAGCGCTTACAATACAGTCCGTAACCGGTGATAAAGTTGTCTTTACGCCTGCAATTTCCGAAGGTCGGCATAACTATATGCTGTATCGTAAAGGAGCTTCATTAATTTATAATGACAGCGGCAACTGGGTGGTAAAAGGTGTTGCGCATGATGAAGGAATCGGTGTTAAAGAGGTTAAAGTTACCGTAACGGTAAACGGCAGCGCTAAAACACTAACCATACCGGAAAGCAGCCTTGTTTCGAGTTTAAGCGGACTTTGGGCGTGGGAAGGGCAAATTGATTTAAGTACGCTGTCCGACGGAAAGGGGGCGCTCTCTTATGAAATTACCGATAAACTGGGGAATAAATACACGCCTTCTTCTATTGAAGTGCGGGTAAAGAATAAGCCGGTAAAGATTTCTAAAGTTATACTGCAAACCGAAATCGGCGGACAACCGGTTAAAACCGATAAAACCGATCCGGCAGAAACCGATCCGAAGACAACGGTAACAAAGACATCAGATGCTCAGTTGGATCAGACCGTAACTGTGGAAAGTAAAAACTTTGCCTTTAAGAGTAAGACCGCTTCAAAGATCAAGGTTGAATTTGACGGCGGACAAGGTAGCGTACGATATCGGCTGAGAAAAGGGGGCACGGTCTTGAAAGAGATAACGCTTCCTAATCTGCCTAGCGGCATCATCGGCGATCATCCTTTGACCAGCGGTGATGAAATTGATTTAAAAGATCATTTGGCTGCAATCGGCAATTCAAACGGTACGCCTACGACAATAACGCTTGAGTTGTGGGACGAGGCACACGGCTATACTCAAGGTACGGATAGCTCTTGGGCTAAGGTAGATATTACTACACTTTTTGACGCGCTTGATCAAACGGATCCGACAGTGGTCATTCTTCCGTTCCATTGGAACAGCGAAGACAACAATTCGTTGTATAAAAACAAACGCGACAACGGGCATGTGGAAATTAAGGAAACCGGTAATTCGCAAGTGTCCGGTAAGGTTACTCTGCGTGGGTTTGCATATGATAATATCGAATTGAATGAAATTACCGCAACGCTTCCGAATAGCCCGGAATTAACGGTTACTGCAACACGGCAAGCAAACGGTACGTGGTCTTCTAATGAAACAATGGCTGCTGATGGAGCGGAGCTTACCGTGACAAAACTCGGTGCGGACTATCTGGGGTATTATGTTGCCTGGCAGCTTGATTGGGACACTGAAAAAGCAACTGTAGAGGCGGCTGCAAAAGAAATTAGGATACAGGCAAAGGACGGAGCTAATAATACCTCTGCATTGCCGCCGGCCCCCCCATCGCCGCCATACTCCGGTACGGATATGCCGACAAAAACTACCGTAGCGAGAAGCGAAGTGAAAAAAGCGGAAAGTGCCGTTTTTGCGGGTACAAAACGAGGACAGTTTGTTGTGTTCAAAAACGGTGAAACGCAATACCTTACCCGTATTACAAGTGTAGACGGCAATGAGGTAACGCTGGAAGACGCCGTTCCTAAGGAAGCAGCCGATGCGTATATGTACGATTATACGGCAAATAAGTCTGCTGTTAAGGTAAACGTTGTGCCGTATATTACCGCCATTGAAAACGCTGCAGGCGAAGGCTTGAGCAATTCAGTCATCCGCGGTTCCGACGGTACGTATTCGATGAATTATTCAGATCCTCAACCGTCACCATCCAATCCATCGCCAGAACCTGAAAAAATGACCGTAAAAGGTTTTAATTTAAAACCTGCAAGCGGGAATCCGACAGCAACAATCGGTTCAAGTACACCGGCCGTAAGCAATGTAACTGCTACCAGCATACAGGTGAGCAAGAAAGCAAGTTCCGGCGCCTTGGTCATTACAGTCGGTACCGTTGAAAGCATCAACAACATGGTCGACATTACCAAGCCTTACAACCAGGAGAAAGATATCACCAATCCGTCTTCCAATTTATGGAGTGCAAAGCGCGAGCTGGTGTTCTGGGAAAACAAACAGGTATGCAGCTCAACGCAAGATCAAACGTTCTATTATCCTTCTATGGTGATGAACGGTAATCAGCCTATTTTTGCCTACTGCAATAACAACGACGGATATACTTGGAGGACTTCTGATGATAGTAATAAAAGTAAGAGAGGTGGTAAATGGTATGCTCGGAATGCCGTGCTTGCAAAAACAAGTGATAATAAGTACATGATATTGAGTAACGAAGATAACTTTACTAATGGATATTCAGGGTATCTGTACCTTAATTCTAATGATAGAGGTCCTAACCACACAGGCCGCAAGTCTGCATTAATAGGCTATGAAGGATATAGCTCGAATTATATGTCACAGGATGGTTTTATCGAACTCTGTAGTACATCGTACGGTAATAGCGCTTGGGATATCCCTTCATTAAACCGGTTTAAGTATCCGTCTTTAATTGTTGACGGTGCCAATGCTTCTGCTCAAATCTATATTTCCTATTACGATTCAAAAGCACAAGAAATACGTTTCTTCGCTTTTAAGAAGACAGGAGCAGATACTACTAATTTGACTGAAGCCGGTCATAGATATGGGAATCCGCGAGGACTTGCTGAAAACGGTACCCTCGTAGTCTCCGGCACGAATGGAGGTAAGTCAAGCGAACACACCGCTATGGCAAAGGTTGGAGCAGGTATTTATATAGCCTACCACGATGCAAACAGCACTACGCTCAAATTGACGTATTCAAAAGCACCATTACTTACAAGCGGGCTTGCAGATACGGCTGCAGCATGGGATACGCTCGAAGTTGATAACGGTGCGCTTACTGGTCAGTATGTTTCGATGACTTCTTCGGGTACAAAACTGTATATAGCCTATCACGATGCATCAAATGCGGCTCTTAAATTGGCGGTTGTGGAAACTACTGGAACTGTTACTGTTACAAGTAAGGTTATAGTAGATGCCTATCAGTCGGTCGGGTATAAAACAGGTATAACGATGGTGGGAGATGTACCCTATATCAGCTACTACAATAACGCACAGGCAGGCACAAAAAGCAGCATTAAGGTTGCATATCCGAAAAATGCCGCTTCTATTGGTCTAGCCGGTGCGGATGCAAATGGGGCTTTTACGGAAGACTGGATTTCGATGTATATTCCGTCGATTGGCGTACCCAATGTAAGCATTCCCGAATTCAACAGGGTAATGATAGACAACTATTCATCCGGTACTCAGCCTGTACTGGCATGGCTCAGCGATCCCTTTATTGAGTATACGAAGATGAGGTAGAGGGGAATTATAATTAAGAATTAAGAAAGCAGAATTAAGAGAAAGCCCGGTGAGCAGCACTTGTCGGGATTGCCTTGTATTACGGGGGCAGCGTTCCGAGCCGGTGTGAAGGATGGGAACGCTGCTCCAATTCATAGTTAAGGATGCAGAATTTCCCCTTAATTCGGGATGAGGAATTAAAGGGATGTATCGAACAATAAGTAATGTTGATATGATCATTAATCAAATACTTGAAGATGTAAATCACATCTGTCCAAGATAAATTCATAAAGCAAGCTCCTGCTGCAAAGAGAAGGCAGGCGGCTTATTTATTACAGGAGGAATACCTGCAAACCATTTGAATAAATCCTTTCGTTCAAACAAACATACTTTAAGTCCCGAAATAAAGTCTGTAAAATTCTTTCCTTCATATGAGCTCATCTGACGCAATATCAAATACAATACTGATAAAGTGGAGCGGGCAAGGTCTTTATGAATACCCAGATGATACCGGCAAGAACCGCTTGCGTTAAGAGAATTGGTCAGGCTGCTCAAGCCCATGAGGATTTGCAATTTGAGCATAGATCATCGCGACTAACTGCTGCCACGTCGAAAATCCTTTGCAATGTTTGTCCGATTGGCTAGATTTGACCAGCGCATAAAATTGAGATATGTTAATCAAGGATAGCAATTGCCCGAGTTTTGTGTTATATTTGTTCATGTCTGTAATTCCTTTTGTGGTATTGTTTTTCTTTCTAACCTAACTATACCACGAATTACAGACTTTTTAAACTTCCTATTTTATCTTGGACAGATGTGATTTTTTATAAATATTTCACCGCGATGAGGCCTGCAGCTTCTTTTCCTGTACCAATTCCAAGAAAGCTTCTATTCTAGTAGCAAATTGACCGATATCTCCCTGTGAATAATCCGATTCAATGTGAAGATATGGCAAGCCTTTTTGCATAACATATTTACCGATGGTGTGACTTTCCAAATTAAAAGTATGACATGCGACAAGCGTACATTCAATAACCGCATCGGCTTTATAGTGATCGATAAGATAGTTAAGATCTCGCAAACGCCCGGGATTGGGACTCATAACTGAACAGTTGGTCTTAAGATATTTTTCTGCTATGGCTTCTATAGGGTCGCGGCTTGGGTCTTCGTCTACCATTTCCATCTGTGTACGGATGCCGGAACAGCTATCGTAGCCGACAATAATAGCTCCCAGTTCTTCAATCTTAGCAAGTATCTTTTCTTTGACGCCGCCTAACGGGCAACCGGTAATCAAAATACGGGGACGCCTATCGGTTGTCCCTTTCAGATTTTTTTCCCAGTACTCTTTCAACGCTCTCGTCCGCTGAACAATTTCGGAGTTCTTTTTTTCAATATCATATTGAAAGCCAAACGCTTCCTTTACATTGAATTGCTCTAATCCGGAAACGGGCGAAGGATCCAGCGCCGAAAGTTCAAAAAAGCCGATAAGGTTTTTCCGTTCCTGATTGCAGTCTTTAATCGCACGGCGCAAGTCTACCTCACTTATCGTGATATCATAAAACTCTTCGATTTTTGCTTTGAGCTTTCTCACCTCGTCCGCCCAAAACGGATACGTTTTAGAATCAATATTATTTTGAGGCAAGTGCATAACGTACGTCGGTTTAATATCGTTTAAAAGCTCGAACATTTTTTTCTTACCGTCGCACGTTGTTTCCCCGATGATAAAATCCGAAAAATAAAAGAAAGGACATGTGTCGGTTATTGCGTGTCCGTAAGAAGCCTTAATGAGTGGACACAGGTTTCTCGGCAAATCTCTTTCCGCAGCGCTGATAGGCTTTTCGCTTGTGGCGCATAACGAAACGGGTACTGCACCCGCCGCATAGATCAGTTCGATCGGGACATACGAACAATATAAACCGACTACTCGTCCGCCTGCATCTTTCACTTTCTTTAACGCCAAAAATTTTTGCTGCTGCGCTTCCGCAAGACTGTCAAAGCCTTTGGGCAAATTGTTTATCGGTTTCATATACGCCTCCCGTGCAATTAACTAAGTCGGGTATCCTAAAAATTCCGGTTTTTAAATATTCCCTTAGCGTCTTCATAAAACAATAGGGAACCTCTAAAAACTTCAGTTTTTTAGAGGTTTTCCTTAGATTTACTTGCCTCTCCACCAGCTAAGCACGAATCAGCAAAACTTCATGCGATTCGGATCATCGGTATTGGCGGCCTCATAAAATGCGTCGATGGCAATGTCCGCTTCATCGGCGAGTTTTTGAATTGCAGGCTGCAGCGCGGCATCTTCATACAAGATGGAGATACCGCAGCAGTGATCCGCCGTACGCGGAGTCGGCACAGGTGTGCAGGCAAACCCATGCTCATTCATCAGGGCATACAACTGCATTGCCGCCGCCGAATTGGGTAGTAGAATATAATGCCTCACCTGTAGTTACCTAAGAATCAGCTGAGCATTTCGATAAAAGCGCCGATGCGGGTTTTCAGCTGTTCGGCATCTTGGTCGGTATAGTCGGTTTCGATGCCGAGACAAGGCATACCTTCTTCTTTCATCGCGCGCTCCACAAAAAATCCTTCCGTGTCGTACAGGTTGCAGAACTTGAGGTTGACGTCGATAACCCCGTCCGCCTTAAAGTCGGCGGCAAGCCGCTTAATATCCGATATCCGCTCTTTATTCGGGGTAAAGCATGCACAGTTGATGTGTCCGAGATAGCGTTTAGTTAAATCTTTAACCATGCCGTCGATAGTGTCGCTTGTTTCATCGACTAAGGCTTCGCAGTAACGGATGCCTGTGCACATCTCTTCGCAGACAACTGCGCCGCCGTTTGTTTCGATAATTTGATGGAGCTTCCAGTTCGGGATTGAAAGCGGCGTACCGGTAAGCAGGATACGCTTTGTATTCGGCTCATAGACGAAAACATCGTTTTTGATCCGCTCTTCAAGTTCATCGCAGAGCTTGTTGACCATTTGCGTGAACCGTGCAGGATCATCATAAAAGGCAATTTGATGGATGAGCAGCACATCGCGTCCGCTGATGGGAACGTTTTTAGCTTTGCGTACCGCATTGAGCCGCTGCAATGCTCGCCGCTTATTGTTGACAAGTACAATCGCATCGTGAAGTTTTTCTGCAGTGATCTTGTTGCCAGTCAGCTCTTCAATCCGCTTGATATAACCGTGAATTTCCGCTTCCCATTTAGTAAAATCTGCGGGGCGTTTCAACTGCGGAATGTCCATAATGTACATCGGGGCATCTTCGGCAAGGATTTCCCATGCTTTTTTCTTGCCGTCGCAGGTTGTCTCCCCTACAAATAAATCGCAAATTCTAAAGAAAGGACAGGTGCGGTCAAAGCGGGCTCCGAGCGAGGCTTTAATGAGTGCACAGGTTGCGGTCGGCAAGACCTTCTCACCTCCGGGTACCCAAAACTGAGACCCGCTGCACAAACCTGTTGCAATGGCGCCTCCGGCAATGACCACCTCGTCGGGTACGTGAATACAGAAGCTCCCGACTACCTTCCCGCCTGTTTTCTGGAATGCTATCAGTTCGGCGGGGCGAATGCCGTGAATATCGGCAACCACCATATTGAAGTAGTCCATCGCCTTAGGCCTATTTTTTTGAGATAAATACACATCACCGAATGCCTGCGGTAACGCCTCGCATAAAAGGTCGTGTGTCTTTACATCCATTCCTAAATCCTGCCACATAGCATGATTATCCATTTGCATACTCCTTTTGGGATCTCTAAAAATTCAATTAGATTTTTAAAAGATCTCCCACCAGCCTTCACTTATTGGGGATAGCGTAGAAGGCTGTTAATTTTTCATCGTCCCCATCGCATTTTAAAATATTCCGTTATGCCGAGAGGGCGGCTCCGATTGCACCGGCATAGCGGGCATCTTCATGGGTTTGTATTTCTGTCCCGAGCATCCTGCTCAAGACCTGTACGACATAGGGACTACCGCAAAAGCCGCCGGTTAAAAAGTAATGATTGGCTTTCTGTTTCCGGTTTACCAACAGTGTTACTTTTGAACAGATGGATTGAATAACTCCGGCGGCGATATTCTCACGCGGGGTACCCTTTCCCATCAGAGAAATTACTTCGCTTTCGGCAAACACCGTACACATAGAAGAAATCTTTACTTCTTTCCCTTTTGCAGCGTAGTCAAACATCTCCGGTAGGGACAGCCCAAGCCGATTTGCCATAACCTCCAAAAACTTGCCCGTACCGGCAGAGCATTTGTCGTTCATCACAAAATCGAGCACCTTCCCGTTCTGCAGCACAATCACCTTTGTGTCTTGCCCGCCGATGTCAATAACCGTTGCATCCCCGTCAGCTAAAAAAGCAGCTCCGCGTCCGTGACAGGTAATTTCCGTAACAGTACTGTCCGCATACGGCACGCTGACCCGTCCATAGCCGGTTGCAATAATTTTCAGCTGATCGCGGCTGAAGCCTTGGGAATAAACCCACTGCAACAGCTGTTCGCCGGTTTCCTTGCTATTCCAGCCGCTTGGCACCACCCGCTTGTGCAAAACGGTATGCTTGTCTTCGTCCAGTACAACCGCTTTGCTTGCCGTTGAGCCGATATCAATTCCTACGTAATACATAGCGATTCCTAAAAATATTTAATAAATGATAAAGTATGATGATATATTGATTATAGCAGAGGAAAACGGATTACGCAAGAAACATTTTGTAAAGGAAGAAAGAGACTTTTGTGTGGGGCATTGAAAAAAATGAGATAATAAAGGCAAAAACAGCCATGATGCTTCACAGTCCATAACGAGAACTGTGAAGCGCTTTTCTTACAGCATAAAACCGGCTACTCTGATACCCTGTTCAGCGGTTGCCTTCTTTAGAAAAAATTATTTATTCATAAATTTGAGCAGGTCGATAACGCGGTTGGAATATCCCCATTCGTTATCATACCATGATACTACTTTGAAGAAGCGCTTTTCGCCCGGAAGGTTGTTCTGGAGCGTTGCCTTGCTGTCGTAGATGGAAGAGCGTTTGTCGTGAATAATATCGGTGGAAACGATTTCTTCGTTGCAATAGCCTAAAATCCCCTTCATATAGGTTTCGGAAGCTTTCTTGAATGCTGCATCCAACTCTTCAATAGAGGTATCTTTTGTTGCGCGGAAGGTTAAATCGACAACGGAACCGGTGGGGGTCGGTACACGGAATGACATACCGGTCAGCTTGCCCTTTGTTGAAGGCAATACTTCGCCGACAGCTTTAGCAGCGCCGGTCGTAGACGGGATAATATTGATGGCAGCAGCCCGTCCGCCGCGCCAGTCTTTCATCGAAACACCGTCAACGGTCTTTTGGGTTGCAGTATATGAGTGAATCGTTGTCATCAGTCCCGTTTCAATTCCGAAACCTTCTTTTAAAATGACATGGACGATGGGAGCCAAACAGTTGGTGGTGCAGCT
>CAJPTT010000046.1 GCA_905373565.1 uncultured Treponema sp.
TTAGTCCTGATGTGTTTCCTGAATTTGCAGAATATGTAAAAAGAGTATGGAACACTGATACCGATGCATTTTTAGGCTGGCCTTTACGGCCGGTTCTTGTAAAACATGATGGTTCTTTCGTGTTTATTCGTGCTTCTCAAACGGCAAAGAATGACGGTAGTCATTATTTTATTAAAGCTATACAGGGGGTATAAATGGCTTACACAAATGAAACACTTGGCAAAGCGTTAGAAGATTTAACGATTGCGTATAACAACTTTATTAAAAATGCAAAAGATCAGGTTGTTCAAAGTTTAGGAACCGATGTTGTTAATGAGATTAAGAAGGAGGCAAATGCTTATGTATCTTCTCAAATTGATGAAAAAATAGAAACTAAAATTTCAAAAGCAATGGCTGGCGAGGAAGATGTTTTTTTAGCAAAAGTTGACACCAAAATTTTAAAAGCTTCCGAAAACGGGAGAAATGATGTCTCGAAAAAATTTATCAGCCTTTACAAAAACGGCTATATCCAATGGCCGGGGATGCCGAGCCCACTGGAAGATTCAAGCCTTCATTTTGAAGGGTATAGCTGGTACGAGGTCAATTATGACGGTAACTTTTTTAGAGCAAAAGGGCGGAATGCTAAGGCATTTAGTCTCAGGAGATTAACGAAAGAACAAATCAAGGATGGCGCATATGTCTTCCAAGATGATGAGCAGGGAGATGCTATTAGACGTTTGTTTACTAGGATAACAGCAGTAATGTCCTTTTATAAAGATATTCAGGGGCAAGAATATCAACCCCCTTGGAACATGGATTTTGGATGGGGAGGAACGGGACGGGAGAAGTTGTGGGGTGTTAATATTCGTAGGGATGTTGAAAATCCAGGAGAAACTGCCGAAGAAAATCGATCTCGGAACTTGACCTTTACAATCTGGGTATTGGTAAAAGACTAAGAGGAGAAGAATATGGAATTTGCAGAGCGTTTAGAAGTTAAAGACAATATTATTATAAACCGCGTTATCGGCAAAAAGCCTCAGCCGGAAAAAGAAGAAATAACTTATATTTACGGCTCAAACTTTCAAGCCAATATCGGCGATGATATCCGTATGTATACTGACTTACAGGCTGGGACTAAAAAGCCGCTTACACAGCTGGTTAAAGAAGAGCTCGTACCGGTGCCGGAAGGTAAAAAGCTCAATGAAGCCGGTACGGATTTTGTCGATATGAGTGAAGCCGAAAAGGTTGCAGCCGGTCTTATTCATCTCAAAGCTGATGAAAAGATCGAGGGTGATTACATCGTCAAAAAGACGGAAAAAGAGTTGTACCAAGAAGGATTGCTCGGCAAGGAAGAATATAACGCTTACATTGACCGGCAGCGAGAAGCCGCCTACCGGCTGGAAGCCGATCCGCTTGGTATGCAGGTAATGCGCGGAGATATAGATAAATCCGTATGGCTTGCAAGGATCGCGGAGATAAAGCTTCGCTATCCGAAAGTTTAAGACAGGAGCTCCCATGGAAGCAATAAACTACGCCCCCGACGGGCAGAACATGATTTTAACCGACGATGCCCAAATAGTGCCGGGGATTTCAGGCAATGCGTGTTACCTTCCGGCAGGAACCGGCACGATTGCCCTTCAAGGTAATCGTAATGAACTATCTCTTTCTCTTTGGCGGCAGTGGGACGGCATTGTAGAACAATATGCCCCGCGCGGACTTTTTAGCTTTGAGAATATTCAAGTATTCTTCGATAGTGTAAGCGATTTTTTAACCGTGGTGATAAACGATTTTAAAACAATGACGGATATTAAAGATGACCAGAAGCAGGCTCACTGGTGCTTTACCTTTGTAAAAAACGGACGGTTTACCGTATATAAGAATGCAAAAGAAGTATATAGTCTTGTAGCCGGTAATAAGCCCGTGGATATGACAGACGGTTTTACTCTTGGCGGCGGCTTCACTCATGCAACATTCGACGAGGTGCGAATATATAAAACCGTACTTACACAAGGGGAAATAAACGGCCTTTTTTATTTAATCAGTAAGGGAACGCAGGTGAAGCAGCTTGAAAGTATGATCCCAGCTCATACTCCCAAGTACTTAGGCGTTACCAAAACAGTCCTTACTACACGAACAGCCTTTATTATCAAAGGCGAAAAGCTGGGAACACAGGATGCCAATCCCGGCGACTGGGTATTGATGGATAAAACAGTCGGCGGCTGGAAGTGCGGGGTGTGTTATCGCTGGACGGGCAGTATGTGGATTAACTTAGAGCCGGAATATAACTACATCGAACAGTATCAAGCCGCACTGTACCATATCTGCGAAATACCTGAGCTGATGCAGAATACCGGGCATTTCGGGGCGTTGTTTGCGAAAGTGCTGGTAGCGCAGAAAGCATTGATTGATAAATTGGTTGCGCAGGAGGCGTTTATTAATAAGCTGGTTGCGCAAGAGGCTTTTATTAAGCAGCTTGCAACGGAGCAGGCGTTTTTAAAAAAGCTTATCGTACAAAAGCTACACATTGACAGCGATCCAAACTCCCACCAAGACTTTGAAGCATGGTTTGACGAAACAAATGGGTTGAAGATAAATAATAAAGGACAAGAGATATTTAAGGTTGATACCGCGGGGAATGTTTTTGCGAAGAATGCGACATTCAAAGAATGCATACTTGAAGGTATAGTGAATGCAAAGGGGCTAAATATCGTAGGTTTCAAAGGTGGCAATATTTTTTTGGGAAATGTATTATATGAAATATCCGGTGGTATTGGTGTAGCAAGCGGTGTGAAGTATAAATCGCCTGGAACAGGTGAATTTAAATTTTTATTGCAAATGCGCGATAGTTCCACAATGGGAGTAGGTAATGCAAAATATTATATTAAGGTTAATAACAACACTATTTTCAACGAAACGTATCCACAAGATGGAAAAATATATAAAAAAACTATTTATATAAACGTGTCGTTTGGAGATGAAGTTGTTTTAACAGCAGAAGGTGGCGGTAGAATTTCATCTTTATCTTTTATGGCATCAATGTATATCGATACACCTAATACTATATTAAGTTTTTTATCAAAATGGGAACGTTTTTAGCCTATAAAAGAAATATGATTTTATTTTCTTACAATCAAAAAAATATCACTATCTTTTTTTTGCCAACGATAGGAATAGATATGTTCACTATTATCGGATATAGCTATTTCTATTGCTAAACTATTTAAATCTTCATCTTTTTTACAACTTTCCATTTGCCACGCATATATATACATGACCTTTGCAGTTGTTTCCGTATTATGTGTACTCTCAATAGTTAAAGGTTTAAACAAAGGAACATAGAACTTAGGATCATCATAATCAGAACCTACAGGACATGGTAGAGCCGGTACGTTTTTTATATAAAGATTCCGATCGGTTTTATTTATTATTTTAATTTGCCTTGGTGAAACATTCGCTAGAGTTAATACGGAATCATTTTGATTAATAATTTTTGCACCATTAACACTAATTAAATTACAAGAACCTGTTTGATAAAATTCAAAAGTGAATTGTGTTTTTTTTCTTATTAAGTAATTACTATGTCTTTGAAAACGTCCTAATTCTTTAAAATCAGTTAAGGCAACAACAACATCCCAATCTGATTGATTATCTATAGTAAAAAGATGAGTTTTTTTTCCACACCCCGCCAACACTAATACCAGCAGCAATAAAACAGCAATCTTTTTCATACTAAACTCCTTTCAGTGTGGCTAGTATACTATAAGCAGCCTGAAAAATGCAATAATAGCCGATTGTTCAGATTAGCTAACAAACTATTGTTTTTTATGCCATTTCCAAGCACGGCGGCAGCCGAGTTCTTCGGCTTCTTGAACAGTCATTACATAGCAATCTTCTCGTTCAGGTTTAACTTCAAAATTATCATAATGCTGATCCATTGGAAGATGATATATTCCTGTGGCAACATTGCATTTTATGACAGGGTATTCTTTTAAATCTACGTTTTCCCTTACAGCTATCTTAAGCTCATGAGCAAATTCTTTCGCTGTTTCTGTAATGCGTGTATGTGTTACAAAAAGAGGAATAACTTCTTTTTGAGGATGAAAAGCTATTTTATATTCTGTTGCAGAACCTAATAATTGACATATATGCTTTTCATGTATTTTTTTGTTTTTTGACCAATACTTACATTGAATAATAAGAATATGTTTAGCATTTTCGGCAATCAAATCGCGTCCCATATCTTCAAAACCTTTATCGATTCCGAAATATGTAACTTTATAGCCGCGCTGCTCCAAAAGATACCCGTAATACCGTTCAAAATCCCTGCCTATTTCCCATTTAGATTTTTTCCGCTTCCAATACCGCTCTAATGCGAGTTGATTTTTTTCAGTTTCGGAAAGCTCATTATATTCATCGTCAGATAAATATGCTTTAATTGCGTCATTTCCACTATCGTAATGAACGGGAATATAGTCAAAATCATCCAGTTCTTCAATTTCAGGTACAATGCGTTTGAAATATGCAATTTGGTATCTCAATAATTTATTTTCCGCTATTAAAGCTTTTTTCTCTTTTTTTAAATCATTGATTTTGATAGACCGCTCCCAATCACGGTGATTTCCTAGCTGGAGAATTTCTATAATTGCTTCTTCCTGTAAAGTCATAAAATCGGCCATACCGGCAGCAAGCCACGGCATCGAAACGGACTTATCTTCCATATACTTTTTGCAATTTTCCCATAGTTCCTTTCTAATTTTTTCTTTTACTTCTCTATTCTCTACACTCAATTCTGATTTTAAATTTTTAATAGTTGCTTCATACTCTGAAACAGTATTTTGTATTTCGGTACTAAGTTGCTCATTTTCATATTCTAGGAATTTAATATGTTTTATCTTTTCATTGAGTTCCGATTTTAAATTTTCAATATTTTTTAGCTTTGCATCAAGCAGGTCGTTTCGGCGTTCGCGATTTTCAATCTGTCTTTCTTTGTCTTGTTTATCAGTATTTTCTTTTTTTGTGTTACCAGAGAATACATTATAAATAAATATTATTAGGAACAAACCGCCAAAAAGGAATATCATATTCATAGTTTTTCCCCATTGCTTTTAACTCTTGTATATCATTAGCAACTTATAAAAGATTTTGTTTTTATTTTCGACACTTATATATTTTTTCTTTACTTTAACAGCCTTTCTAAACCCGTTAACAAAATCACCTTTTTTTCTTCTTTTTCTCACCACTTATATAACATTCTTCTTGCAACTTTTTATACTTACTACCATGACAGTAGAAGCATTGCCGCATAGCGAATTAATTATAGTCGGTGTTATTGTATTGGCCTTTATTTTGATGATGAAGAAGGGCGGGAAATTTTCGCTTTTTGGACAGACGGTAGAAGTACCGGTTGGGAACAAAAAGCAAAAAATCGACACGATAGGGTTGATGTATCTGATGAAAGACGCTTGCGAGCGCATAGAACTCATCCGCAAGGAACGAGCGGAAGATATTCTGTCCGATATGTCCTATCTTTTAACCGGTATTAGCCGCCTTTCCTGCTGTATGTACCGAGCGGAAGCAATCTTGCATAAACGCCTGTACAAGAACGGGTTTGAGGATTTAACCGTTCAAACGGTTATCGGCTATATCGAACAGTTAAGCGATGAGCTTTACAGTCACTTACAGCGCGAAATACATAACGCAGGACAATGCACCGTCAACTCACCTGAACCGATAGAAAAAAGCAAAACATATGCGATTGCAAAAGAGTTTACCCGACGGGCGGCGGCGATTTATTTACGCGAGGTAAAGGCTAAGGCGATGATGTACGAATCTTACCAGCCACTTTTTGAAAAACTGGGAGATACTATCCGCGTGGATTTTTGCAAGGAGAAACGAGAGAAAAAGCTTAAACAGGCGGATGCACTGCTTGAGGTGCTTCAAAAACTGGATGCTTAAAATATTTTAGGAGGTTTTAAAGTGGGAGTGATACGGGATATTGACCGGCTCAAGCCGGAGCTGGAAAAGCGGACACGAGCTTTTTTAGCAGAACTGAAAAAGCGCGGCATAGAGGTAATCGTGCTTGAAACAGACCGTACGGTCGATACACAGCTTGCCTATTATGCGCAAGGGCGCAAGCCGCTTGATGATGTGAACGCACTCCGCAAAAAAGCGGGGTTGTACCTTTTAACGGAAGCGGAAAATAAGCGCATCGTAACAAAGACGACGCAGTCGAGGCATTTCGGCGGTAATGCCGTTGATATTGCACCGGTAAAAGACGGCCGCGTCTGGTGGAATGCACCGGAGCAGGTCTGGCAAGAAATCGGCACTATCGGTGAAGAATGCGGGCTTGACTGGTGCGCCGGCGGATACGGGCAGGTCTGGGGCAAGGGTTGGGATAACCCGCACTTTGAACTTATGAAGGAATAGGCGGTGCCGTTTATGAAGCTATCGGATGATATAGAACTGCTGTACGGGGATTGCCTCGACCTGCTTCCTAAAATACCGGATGGCAGCATCAATTCCATTATTACCGATCCGCCGTATTTTCTCGGTATGACGCATAACGGACATAAGGGCGTTTTTAATGATCTTGCTATCTGTAAACCTTTTTATGAAAAACTCTTTAGTGAATATAAGCGCGTATTAAAACCGGACGGCTGCGTTTATCTTTTCTGTGACTGGAGAAGCTATGCGTTTTATTACCCCGTTATGTACGGTATTTTAGGTGTTAAAAATATGCTTGTGTGGGATAAAAAATCCGGGCCCGGCAATTTTTATAACTATCAACATGAACTTATTCTCTTTACCACAAAACGGAATGCTTTTAATGTCAAAGGAACTTATAATGTCATCACCGGCATTCTCTCTTTTTCCAACGGAGCTAAAAGAACAAACGGCGAAAAATTGCACCCGACGCAAAAGCCGATAGAACTTATTGAAAAATTTATTAAAGATTCTACCGATGAAGGGGATACCATCCTCGATACCTTTACCGGATCCGGTACTACCGGTGTCGCCTGCATCCGTACCGGTCGAAAGTTTATCGGTATGGAGATTGACGGCGGATATTTTGAGCTTGCCGGAAAGCGGATTAAAACCGCATTACAGGAGCAAAAACAAGACCTATTCTATGAAGAAAAAGGAGTAGTTAATGCATGAAAAGAATGTTTTTATTGTTTGTGTTATCTGTCTTTTGCTGTTTACTCTTGCCGGTTGCTGCACAGGAGCGGCTATATACGGTAACGGAGACGGAGCTTATCAGGTTAGAGAGCATATCGGAGAACTTGAGGATAAGCAGACAGAATCTGCTGTTACAGGCGAGCGACTTAACGGAGCGCTTGAAAGCGCAAGAGAAAAAAGCGAAGAGCTTAGCGGCGAGCTTACAGCAAGCAGAGAAAACAGCGAATACCTTACGCAGTCAATTACAGACGGAGCGAGCGAGCTTGAAGAATTTGCGGACATCCTACAACAAATACGTGAAAGATACGTCCGAAACAATAGCGGAAAAGCAAGCCCTAATTGACGAACAAAAAGACACGCTCCACCGGCGGATGATTGCCGTTATAATACTTTCGGCAATACTAACAATAATACTTTTTGCAATAGGCGCAAAATACTTTTTAAAATACAAGTTCAGCCTTTTCCTCCCTCCCTAAAGGGGGATAAGAAGACGGCAGTTATCAAGGATGTAAGGACGTCCTTTAAAGAATACTGCACTCCATGCCGATATGCTTTCCGGGAGAGGATAATCATCTTTAGGAGGTATCCCTTATGCGTAAACCGTGGAGCATCCACAAAAGAAACGGCATTTATCAATCACAAATGTATGATTATAACAGTAAGCAGTATCAGACTGCTAAAAGCACTCATACAAGGGATCGCAATGAAGCGGAACTTATAGCCTATCGGCGGGCGATGGAGTTTGATAGCGGCCTTGCAATAGAATACACCAAATGGGCTAAAACCGCTCCTACCCTTACGGCAAGTACTCTTAATAATTGTTCATTTAATTCCGAAATGTCCGCACTGGTACAAGCCGCCTGTCAAGACGCTTTCGATAAAGTATTGCAGAATATACCTTACAACAAACAAGCTCGGCCATTTCCATGGGTGCCGGACTACGAAGATACACCGGAAGAAATCAAGCCTCTTTTAGACAGGCTTTCAACGCTCACTTTTTATGATTATATCTTGCTTTACTGGAATTACGACGAAAGCCCTTTTATTAAAGGCAAGATACGTACCAGCGAACCTCTGCCAAACCCCGAACGGTTTCGCAATAATACCGGGATTGCAAAAAAATACGCGGCTTATATTCCGCATTGCCTATTAACTGAAATAACCGGCACGAAAATTGACACAATGCTTGGTGCGATTAGAACTGCCGGTAAATTGAAAGAACAAACGATGAAAAATATGCGTTATATTTTTATTCAACCGCTCCATTTTGCGTATCGTAATAATCTGCTTGCCCGAGACATTGCGCAGCAGGTAACAACGGCATCAAAAGCTTCACGGAAAAAGGCAAAGAAAGAAGCGGAAAAAGCCATTTTTACGAAGGAGAATGCGCAGCGTCTTTTTAATAGCAGCGTTAATCCTTTCGGTTCTGAAACTTATCGACTGATTAACGAAATACTTTTTAAAACCGGTTGCCGTATTGGTGAATTGCAAGCCTTGCAGATACAAGATTTTATTAAGACATCGGAAGGATATGCACTCAAGATTAGTAAAAACTATTGTCGCTCCGGTAAACGGCTTAAATGTACCAAAACGGAACGAGTTGATATTGTGCCAATATCTAGCAACCTTGCAGCGAAACTAATAGCACACCTTGAAAAGCATCTTTTTAAAGATAATCAAGAAGCGTTTATTTTTAGCTCGGCTAAAGATGCCTATACGCCAATCTGTTACGAAAATATCAATAAAGATTTTAACAAGACAATGACAGCGCTCGGTATAAAAAAGCAGAATTTAACACTCCATAGCTACCGGCATACGTTTGCAACCTTCTTACGCATGGCGGGATATTCAGAGGAACAGCTTCGCTATCTTACACGACACGATAGCATCGCCGAGGTACATCGCTACACCGATCATTACACCCCTGATATGGAGCGGCTAAAGTATCAAGCGGCGATCGATATAGAAAAGATTGTCGTTTAAATCTTATTAAATACTGCTTGTAAAAATTTATTTTTCACATCTTGAAAGGTATTAAAATGCGCCTAATAGGAATGCTATGTGCAAGCAGCTTGCAAAAATACCTCGAAAAATCCTTAAAACCGATAAAAATCGTCAAAAAAGTAGAAAAAATGCAAAAACATGCAAAAATAATGCTTGACAAGAAGGTGTTTATAGCGTAGCATAAAGATAGTTAGAGACACAATGTTTTTGTAAGACAAAGTGTAAGATAACTAGTTAAAAATATGTACTAAAAACGCCCAAAAACGAGCGTTTTTCCTATCTTTTAGCGTTTTTATCCGGTGCATAATTATCCATTAAACCTGTTCGGAAACTTCCGTTTCTGAACAGGTTACCTTGAAATGCGATGTTCTAAATCGTGCTATTTGTGCGATTTAGAACTCGTCGACCTATTCGAAAACGCAGTTATCGAATAGGTCTATTCTATTCGCTCTAAAATTTCAATAGGCCATCTTCGTCAAATTGAAAATTGGGTCCCCAAGATACTTCCCAATAGTATCCATCTAAATCGGAAAAATATGCATGATATCCGCCCCAAAATACTTCTTGCGGCTCTTTAACAATAGTTCCTCCGGCTTTTCTTACCAACTCAATAACGCTATCTACATCTTCTTTGTTTTTCACATTGTATGTCAATGTAATTCCTGAAAAGCCGGTTCCTGTTGGTGGATTATTTTCATCAATATCTTTTGCCAATGAATCCAAAGGGAAAAGTTCAAATTTTGTTCCCGGTGTATTAAAAAAGCATACCGGTGGATTATCTTCTTTACAGTTTGTCTTATATCCTAACCCGTCTCTGTAAAATTTTAATGCCTTTTCCATATTTCGCACGCCTAAGCAAATACATGTTATTTTATTCATTTTTCACTCCATACATTTCAGATTGCTGATTTCCTTAATCTACTGTTTTTAACTATTATTTGTCTATACTGTTCATTTCGCGCTGTTTGCAAAAGCGGTTTTTTTACTTGACATTACTTGATAATAACGTTATATTAAAAAACCGACAATATTGTCGGTTTTTGCAAGGAGGACTTTATTTTGAAAGAAGAAAAACAAAAAGTTGGACAGATGAGAAAAAGAGAAATTCGAGAAGCCGCAAAAAAATGCTTTTTAGATAAAGGCTTTCAGAATACAACAATGGAAGATGTCATTACGGAAATAGGTATGAGTAGAGGCGGCGTGTATCATCATTATGCAAGTACAACTGAAATGCTAAAAGACTTAATGCTTGATGGAAATGAATACAGAAATAGCTTGATAACTGAATATT
>CAJPTT010000047.1 GCA_905373565.1 uncultured Treponema sp.
CCCCGACGCAAGCGTCGGGGTACAATGCTCAACATTTCGCATAAAAGATGAGCGATGCATATAATAATTATACGGTTAAAGACGGTATCCTCGTTACCCGCTATAAAAATGTTGTGAATTTGTTTGAAATTGCTTCATCAAAAATATATTACACTGATGACGCATGTGATACGAATGTTAATCATTTAATAAAAAAAATAAAGGCGCTGCATAATCCTAAAATAGAATGTAATCGTATTTTCAGTAATGAAATAACCGGTATATCAATCGGATGTGCGGATACCTGTAACCTTGCCTGTACGTATTGTTACGCCCATGCAGGAACCTATCATAGTACCCATGTAAAAAAAATAATGGATACGGAGCTCTTTAATAAGTTATTCGACTATCTTGTGCATCTGCCTCATCCGGTACAGACAATAACCTTTTTCGGCGGTGAACCGCTCTTAGCGTTCAAGGATATAAAGGAATTTATCCCGAAATTAAATGCCGCATACAAAAAAATATTCGATACGGTACCCAAATACGCCGCAATAACAAACGGAACACTGATAACCGATGAAATGGCCGATTTTTTTAACCGCTATTTTTATGCGTTGTCTATCAGCATAGACGGACCAAAGCAAATATGCGATAAAACACGTATTTTTCTTAATCCCCGCCAAAGTGTACATGATACAATAAGGCGTGCAATGAATATTTTAAATAAGAAAAAAAGAAACTATTTCCTTGCTGCATCGGCAACCCTTTCTCCCGATACGATGATTCAAGCGCAAGCTCTGGGGGCCGAAGCATATCGGCGTTCTTTTTTTGCATTGGGATTCGATCAGGTAGCCATATTCGAAGCATCAGGAATACCGTGGCCGGATGAATCTCTGCAGGCTGCCTACCGCTTTTATGAGGGCATTATCGAAGAGACCTTCGGCATAATTACAAAGAAAAAAAGCAGTAAGTTGCCGGATAACGGTATTATGGCGTTATTGGTTGATATTCTAAAACAGCATTATACCGGCGATTGTGTTGCCGGCAAAAGCTATTTTTATTATACGATTGCAGACGGCATCTATCCTTGTCAGCTGTATTACAATGCGCGGAAAAGAGAGCGGACAGCGTTACGACGAATCGCTATTAAACAATGCCAAAGCTGCCCGGCTCTTAATGTGTGTGATTCGCATTGCGGTGGAGCTGCTTTGTGTGAAAATGGCGATGAGAATAATCCGTTGACTTTTCGGTGTGCAATAACATTGTTTAAACTTGATCAAGTAATAAAGCGGTTAGGATATTACGCATTCTACAAAGAGACGAATGAAGCATATCAAAATATCATCAATGCCGTAAAAACATTTGCCGCTCAAAATGCTGTTTCCAACATATATACACCCTAGTGCTTTTTTACTAAACAGATTGCCTTGACGAAAATAAATGATGCTTCTATAACAAGAACGATGAGGAATAATTATAACCGATGAACTTTTTACTATTACTCCGTGCAATCCGTTCAGGCGGCCGCCATATACGGCGACAGTTTTCCTTTTTTCTTTTTCTAACGTTGTCGTTCTGCCTATTGAGCACGGTTACGATGTTCTTTGATGCACTCAAGGCGAACCGAGGTCGTTATTTCGCGCAGCGGTATACGGGTTTTTACGGCATCGTCAAAAAAGACTGTTCCAACCTATTGACGGCAAGCCCGCCGCGCGAGGAAGATTTATTTAATCCTGATGAACTCTGCACTCTGCTCGACCGGCTCGGCATCAGCTATTCGGCACGCTTGAGGAGCTGGGCAACCTTTTACGTCGATGAACCTGACCGGCAGGAACTGCGCAATCCGAATCACGTTCTCCTTGTCGCAAGCGACGCTGCTGCGGAAACGGCGCTTTTAAAACATCTCGTTTTTAACGGCGCCGTACCTCATGAAGGTGCAAACGAAGCGCTCCTCTATGATTCTTCGGTCTCGCAGGAAGCGTTACGGCAGGGTATCATTGTGCAGATGCCCAGTCCGTTCGGTATTCCTGTATCGGATAAATTCCGACTGACCGGAACGTTCACAAGCGATGAGGCGATGATGCATCAGCCCATCCTTTTTATCGACCGCCGCTTACTGCTTGAGCTGACCGGCAGGGATGAAAATCTTGCAAGCGATATTGTGCTCGGTCAGCTTTCAGCTTTACAGCGTTTCAGACTTACATGGTTGCTTGCGACGGAGTACCGCGATTACAAACTGCTTCCGTATACCGATTTTGATAGTATTGCGAAAGCAACGGCGCTTATCAGCGAAACGCTGCGGACATTGCTGTTCTTGTTTACCGGCATTGTGATACTCTTTTGTATGCTCAATAGCCTAACCATCGCGGTACTGAACCGATCTAAGGAAATCGGAGTATTGCGGGTTATCGGTTACAGCGCGAACCTTATTATCGGGCTTTTTTGTATTGAATATCTTACAATGTTGGCTGCAGCATGGCTCATCGGATCGGCAGGAATTGCCGCGATTCTGAATACGCTGCAATTATCCGCAACCGATATCAATCTTGAGTTAGCCTTTGCAGGAAAAGAGTTGGTGATGCATCCGTCGCTCCGTGTCTTTGTGCTACCGTTGTGCGTATCGGCGCTTATGCTGCTCGGTATTACCGGACTGAGGACGCGGCAAACGCTTGCGCTGTCATAACGGATGATGAATAAGCTGTAAGAACAGTCGCAATCGTAAGGCCTTAGAGGAGAAACCTGATGTATTATGTAAAATGGGCGCTGAAAAATATCATTGGAAATCGGGCGCGCTATACCGTGATGGTCATACTGACAGCGTTTACCTTTATAACACTCTTGCTCTTTGATGCGGTCATCTCGGGGTATGATATTCAGACAGATCGATTCAGGCAAGCGATAGAAGGTGATATACGAGTGTCATCCTCTGATGACGGCGGCCTTAGCCCGCTGCTACCCGCCTTATCCGACATAACGGCTTCATCCCCCTGTACGGTTTTTTATCCTGCGGCGCTCATCGATGGCGTCCGTTTGATTACCGATACCGGCGATATGACCGTACAGCTTGCAGGGGTTACTGACGGATACGCACAAACGCTGCTAAACTCGTGCACTGTGCTTAAAGAAGGCGCTATGAATTTTTCCCAGCCGGAGAGCTGCCTTGTTGATGCCGATACTGCGGAAAAACTTTCGCTTAAAGCAGGCGATGAAATTACGCTCTATTTTGAAGCGCCCTCCAAGCACATTATCTCGGCGCCGGTAACCATTGGCGGTATTTTTATTTCGAACTATCTGGCGCACTCCCGTATCGTCTATATGCCGCTTATCCATGCAGCCGGTTTTATGGAAAAAGAAGATTTTGTCAATACTGTTCTTGGCACGGTTGCGGGCGTTTCTGCGCCGGAACGGGATCAGCGGGTAAATGATGTTGTCTATGCCGTACGGACAGCCGTAAAAAAAGCCGGTATTTTAGCACGGGTGGAAGCGCCCGATCAGCTGAGCGGCTCTTTCGGGTACTTTCAGATTTTTGATATTTTTAAGATCATTTTAATCGGATTAAAAAATCTTACCGGTTTTGTGCTTGCGCTTATGCTGCTGTTTGCGGTGCGGAGTGCATACTATCTGATTTTTCAAAAGCGGCGGGCGGAAATTGCAACGCTGCGTACCTACGGGATGGACACAAAAGAATTTATACGGATGATTACCGCTGAAACCGTTATCGTACTGCTTTTTGCCGCGCTCATTGCTGCTGCCGTTATCATACCGGCCGTTTTTGCGGTACAGGGCTTTCCGGCAGCGTACTATTCGGCAAATCTCATCGCGGTATTCGGCGGCCCGTCCGTTGTGCTGCACTTTGACGGAATACGCATCGCGGCAATGGCGGTTGTTATTGCTGCAGTTAATCTTGCCGCATCAATGCTGTCAATGTGTCGCGCGTTACGCACGGAAACAGCCCGTCTTTCTGCTGAAAGTTAAGAAGGCATGTGCGGAGGGGGAGACGTCCCCCTCCAAAAGAAGAAGGAGAAAATAGAAGATATGAAAAAGGGAAGATGCTTGCTCATCGTTGTGTTGCTTTTTTTGTTGATATGCGGATTGACGGCGCAGGAGAGCGATTACGAGTCGGTGTTTTTGGCGGCTGACCGGCTGTTTCCGCAGGAGGCGAAGCTGACGTTGACGATGCAGAGTACAAAAAAGGGAAAGGCGCGCGATAAGGTTGGGTTTACGTGTTATATGAGCGGGACGGAAAAATATTTGCTGATTATGGAGTATCCGCGGATTTTGCAGGGACAGCTGCAGCTGCGGGCGGGTGATGTGATTTATTTTTACAATAATAAAGTTAATAAGATGAATAAGATGAGTGCGGCGGCGGCGTTTATGGGAACGTCGATTGCGCAGGAGGATATTATGAATACCACGCTGTCGCGGATGTATCGGGCGTGCGGCGGAAGTGAGCAGACGGTAGATGGGATTGAATGCCGGTGTGTGGAGCTTGAACCGACGGTTTCCGATGCGGCGTATAAAAAAATTTTGGTGTATATCAAAAAAGAGAACGGAATACTGTTGAAGCGGGAATATTTTTCGTATAAGGGCGGATTGATCAAAACGATGCGGGTGCTGGATTCGCGGGTAAGCGCGGACGGGTACGAGTTTTTGAAGGTTGCAACCGAGATGATCGGGAACTCAGGCGAATCGACGGTGTTGACTTTTGAGCGGTTTGACCGCACGGCGGCGGTTGATCCTCGACTGTTTGAAGTGCAGCGGTTGAAGTATATCCGCTAGACGGGATTCAAGGCCATGAAGCGTATAACGATAACGGAAAAACGCCGGATTGCGGGGATATGCTGTGCGCTGATGACAGCTGTTACTGCCTGCGTGCTTTCTGCGGAAGAGGCGCTGCCAACAGAAACCGCAGTGACGGAGAATGCTCCTTCTGTCGATATGGCACCTGAAGAAGCCTCACCATCTGAAGAGGAGATGCGTTCTTCTTTTGTATTCGGCGCTTCGGCGTTTATCAAATGGCGGGAAAAGAATACCGGCTATATTGCCGGCAAGTATAAAGATGCGGGGAATTTTTACGGACAAGTCGGCGGCGCTCTTTTTATCGAAGGCAGCGCGCCGTTTATCGCAAACTATTACGCAAAGCTGCTTTTGACGGCGCCGCTTAATACCGCAGCAAACGGACAGACTGAAGGGCATATCGTATCGCTTGAAAAAATATACTTTAAAAGCAGGATTACGGATTTTTTATACCTAACGGCGGGCAAAACGGAGCTTGATACATTCAGGCGGTTCAAAAAACCGGTCGGGCTTGCCGCTCTGGAATTTCTTGCAGGCGATTTGTGGGCAGTTACGCTGCTGCCGTATTTTATCGAGGTGAAGGACTGGAAGGATGTAAGTTTTGCCTGCGGCATCAGCGGGGATTTTATCGAGTGGGCAGTCAATGGGCAAGTGTATTGGGAACAGCAGCAAAACTGGATCGGCGAAGCGCAGGTGCAATATATTAGGGGTTTTTTTACGGGAACGTTGTCCGGAACGGTAAAGCAAAAGGCGGACAACCGCTATTTTACCGAAACGGGAGGCCGTTGGAATGCAGCTCGGGAACGGAACGACCGCAGGGGTAATGCTTTCCCCGTATACGGCGGAGCGGCAGCCGAATGCGCGTTTACCTTCCGTCCGGTAAGTTTTTCAGTAGGGTACGAGTTTTGCAGCGAAGGCTATACCGCGCAAGAAGCGGACTCCTTTAAACGGGCGGTTTCGGCACAGCCTGTATTTGCGGATGGATACCGCGAAGAAGTATTCGATCCTCATGTACTGAATGCCGCATTCACGCTGCATGATACGGTTATTCCGAATGTAACGCTGCGTACGGAATACCGGCTGGGGCTTCCGCTCATTGGGCTAAAAGCTATTCACCGGCTTGAATATGCCGTCAACCGGTATTTTACGGTTGAGCTTATCCATGAACTGCGCTGGTCGCAGGACGGAGGCGGCTACCGGCTGTTCAGCCCTTTCCGAAATAGTGTGCAGGTGGGTGGTCATATTCACATATAACCGTTCGTATGTAGTTGAGCAGTATATATCGGAGGAATGATGATAGTATTGAAGGATATCGGTAAAACGTATAACAGCGGGGGTGTACGCTTTTGCGCATTGCAGCATGTCTGTTTGACGATTGAGGAAGGAGCCTTTGTTGCCGTCAAAGGGCCGTCGGGCAGCGGGAAGACAACGCTCTTGAATATCTTGGGGACGCTCGACTCTCCTGATAGCGGTTCATATCTTTTCCGCGGGCGGGAGGTTGGCACATTGAAGCCGAAGGAGAAAAACCGGTTCCGTCGCGATACGCTGGGGTTCGTGTTTCAGAATTTTAATTTGATTCCCGAATTAACAGTGTTTGAGAATATCGAAATCCCGCTATTGATTGTCAAAGAACGAAACCGGAAAGAGCGGGTATTGGCGGCGGCGGAAGCGGTCGGGCTTACCCGGCATCTAAAACACCGCCCCTCGCAGCTTTCCGGCGGGCAACAGCAGCGGGTGTCGATTGCCCGTGCAGCGGTTAAGCGCCCTGCGCTGATTCTTGCCGATGAGCCGACAGCCAATCTCGATTCAAAGACGGGCAGCGGGATTATTGCGCTGTTATCCGAACTGCGCACGCAATACGGTACGACGATTGTCCTTACTTCCCACGACGAACACATATTACAAAAGGCTGACCGCTGCATCGCCTTGCACGACGGTACGGTGGCGGAAGCATAGCGGAAAGAAAGGATAGCCGCGATGGGACTGTCACCTATGAGATAATCACTTTTACCTTTTCAAATTCCGCAATGCGCGGCTCAGCCGTTCGAGGGTTTCGGTAATAATCGATGCGGGAGCTGCAAGGTTAATCCGTTCAAAACCTCTGCCTTCGTCACCGAAGATATATCCTTCATCTAAGAATACTTGCGCCGTTTGCGTCATAAAGGCTTCCAAAGCCTTATGTTCCATTCCCAGCGCCCTAAAATCGAGCCATTGCAGATACGTGCCTTCGATGAGCGGCGCTTTAATTTCGGGATGGTGCGTTTGGAAAAACTGCTGCACAATGCGCTGATTGGCATCGATTACGGATAAAAATTCATCGAGCCACGCTGCGCACTGTGTATAGCAAATTTCACAGGCCTTATAGCTCAATGCCGTGAACAATGCTCCCGACCCAAGCTCTTGGGCATTTACAAAAGTTTTCCGCATATTCTCATTTTTAATGATGATATTGCTGATTCCCAGCCCGGCGATGTTGAATGTCTTTGAAGGCGCGGTAAAAGTGATTGTCCGCTCTGCAAGGTCGTCTCCCAACGATTGGAAAACGGTGTGCGTATACCCCGGCATGATAATATCAAAATGAATTTCGTCCGAAAACAGCCAAAGATTGTGCTTTAATACGATTTCTTCTATTTTATGCAGCTCTTCTTTTGTCCACACTCTGCCGATAGGATTATGAGGAGAACAAAAGAGGAGCGCTTTATTACGCGGATCTGCAGCGAGCCGTTCCAATGCTTCAAAATCAATCGTATAACGGCCGTCGGTTTCCTGCAACGAGCACGCGGCAACATTCCGCCCCTGCAAGCGTATTGCCCTAAAAAAGGGATAATACACCGGCGACAGCAGAATAACGCCGTCTCCCGGTTCGGTAAAAGCCCTAACCGCATTAAAAATTGCAGGTACAACGCCCCCAGTCGGAACAATCCAATCGGGATCAATTGCCCAATTATGCCGTGTCTTCATCCAATTTTGTACCGCATCATTATATGAATCGGTCTGTTCGGTATAGCCCAGCACGGCGCTGTCAAGATAGCGCTTTAATCCCTCCGTTAATTCCGGCGGCATTTTAAATTCCATATCGGCAACCGAAAGCGGCACAACGGACGAATCGACGTGCGGGTTGACCTGATACATCGCATCCCATTTACGCGAACCTGAACCGGCTCTGTTTATCCTTGTTGTAAAATCATATTTCATAGCAATCTCCCTATTATCACGATAATATCACAATTCTATCGGGAATGACGATATCACCTCTTTTTTCCTCATTTGCTTAGCCTGTATAGTCAAAGGCAATGTCAGGTTGAAGCGGGTATGCGTTTCCCCTGAAGTTCCATATTGTCAAGGAAAGGAAAGTAGTAGTATAATAACAAACATGAATAATTGTGATTATCGTATTTTTTGGGAAGAAACCGTAAAACAGTTAAAGGATGAGATGGGCGAGCAAGAAATATCCATGTGGTTCTCTCGTATTGTCTACGAGAGAGCCTCGGACACCGTTATCGTTTTATCGGTGCCTTCCGGATTTTACCGCGATAATGTACGACAACGCTATGAACTCCTTATCGAAAAAAAATTATTGGAGCTGCTCGGCTCCCGAATCAGTATTGAATTTGAAATAAAAGCCCCTCAGACACCGGATAATCAACCGGCTTCTCAAAAAAAAGTATCTACACCGGCAGGTTCTACCGGCTCGGCTTTCCATGAATCACAAAAACAGGTGTCTCACGAAGAAAAAAAGAAGCATCCGCTGTTGAATGAACGCTATACGTTCGATAAATTCGTTATCGATGCCGATAATCCCCTCCCTGCAAACGCGGCGATTGCCGTTTCTAAGAACCCCGGGACGGCGTATAATCCGCTGTTAATTTACGGCGGTGTAGGCTTAGGTAAAACCCACTTAATGCAGGCAATCGGCAATGCGCTTTATCAAAATACCAACCTAAAGATTTTGTACACCCCTGCAGAGACCTTTACGAATGAATATATTGCTCATGTTAATAAAAACAAAATGCATGAATTTAAAAATAAATACCGCAATGCGGATGTCTTGCTGCTCGACGACATTCACTTTTTGGAAAAAAAAGAAGGCACGCAGGAAGAACTGTTCCATACTTTTAATGCCCTCTACGAGAGCAACAAGCAGATTGTATTTACCTGCGATCGTCCGGTCGAGGAACTCAAAAATTTAACGGACCGCCTCCGCTCCCGCTTTACCCGCGGTTTGAGTATCGACTTAAAAATCCCTTCGTACGAAACACGGTGCGCTATTTTATTTAAAAAACTTCAAGATGAGCATTTTTCCGTCCCTGACGAAGTGGTACACTTGATTGCAAAGAATGTTTCTTCCAATATCCGCGATCTGGAAAGCGCACTCACTAAATTGGAAGCGTATTCGGAACTGACCGGCCCCGTTACGCTTGAAAATGCACAGCGGCTTTTACAGGATACGTTCGGTTCTCCTCGCCAGCATAATATTACAATCGACACGATTTTAAAAATCGTCGCAGACTATTTCGGTATCTCCTATGTCGATTTAAAAGGGAAAAAGCGGACTAAGAATATCTCTTTCCCGCGACAGGTCGCGATGTATCTTGCCCGGGAAATGACCGAGTTTTCCACTACGGAAATCGGCGTAGAGTTAGGCGGACGGGATCATTCGACGGTTATGCACGGGCATCAAAAAATAGAAACGCAAACAGCGCTTGAACCTTCGCTGGAAATTACCATCGCCGAACTGAAAAAACGCATCACCAACAGCAATCAATAGCGATAATGCCGACAAGTCTTACCCAAGCGGAAGCCGAGTCAATGGGTAATGTGTAATTCATAATTATGAATTATGAATTCTTAATTACAAATTACACATTACCCCATTATACCCATTACACCTTCTTCCCCCACCCCATCAATGAACGGCGCGCACAGCCACGTCAGCTCGTGTTTGTTTGCGGTAAGATGAACGATTTTTGAGTGGGGAATTTCCGCAAAACGGCGAATCGTATCGAAGTCCGGAGCGCCCTGCATTTTAATTGTGCAGATAAATTTTGAACAAAGGCCGCTTGCCCGCCACCGCTCAACCCATTCCAATAAGCGGGGCGGATAGCAGATAACATCGGAACACATCCAATCCTGTTTACCGAGGCTTTCGGGAGTTAATGTAAATGCATCATGCTGCATAAAGGTAATCCGCGGTTCACGCATCAAAAAATCCGCCAGCGGACTTCGGTCGATAGCAGTTATCTCCGCGCCCAGATTATTCAGCACCCATGTCCAGCCGCCGGGACAGGCCCCCGCATCCACACAACGGGTACCTCGCTGAGGTAATGCCCACTCCACCGGTACTATAGATGGAACAGTCTTTTCCTTTTGCTCTGCAGCAACAGCTTCTATAGGCAGGGAGTGTGTTTCGACAGGTACAGCTCCGACAGGCAGAGAACGTGTTTCCGCAGGCTGGGTACGAGCTTCCGCAGCACGCCGATAGTAAAAGTCTAACAGGGTTAAGGCTTCCCATAATTTAAGGTAGGCGCGGCTTGGCGGATTTTGATGGTCTTCGGTAAAGCGGATAACGCCGAGCGGAAACGGCGACGAGGTTTTCGCAGATGCAAGCAAGGTATGCTCATCTAACAGCGACCACACCCCCATACCGACAAGCGGCACGGTATACGGA
>CAJPTT010000048.1 GCA_905373565.1 uncultured Treponema sp.
GTTGAGCATGAACTGATTTATAAATTTGAATTTTCTCCCTTCGATTTTCCGCTTAAGCGAAAATTTGCTTCTATTAATGCAAGCCTCAGCCTCGCTGACATTCTTTTTCAAGAAATTAGGGATGCTCAAAATAGTTTGAATACGGAACTCGATAAAAGGCGTGAACAATTTTATTTGCGTGCCGATGAATTTACGAACGACTTACTCGGTGATTTTTCCGATATTGACGAAAAATCCGCTGCAGAAACTGTAAATAATTCAGCTTTAGAAACAATTGATAGTATGATTTTTCATGCCATCAAAGCGCATAATAGCGGTGATTTTCAAACAGCAGAGACATTATATACAAAAATATTAAATCAAAAACCGAATAAATTGGTTGCTTCTATTGTCTATAAACATCGCGGTATGGCTTTTTTTGCTCAGGGAGCATACGAAAATGCCTATAAGGATTTTTCGACCAGCCTTGACGAAAATCCTAAAAATTTCCGCTCTTACTATTATGCCGGTATCGTATTGATGATGATGAATAAAAATTCTGAGGCTGTCGCGATGTTTACCAAGTCTCTTGAAATAAACGGGTATCAAGCGCATGTATATTTTAGGCGTGCATTAGCTTATTTTCAAGAAAATCAACTTATTTTAGCGCTGCATGATCTTGATAATGCCTCTGCCCTCGGCCTTTCGGCAGTTGATGAAAAGAAATTACGAACAGCTATTGCAAAAAAGATCGATATGGTTTAGTATCGTTATTCTGTATTGTATGCTATCAATTTTATTGGAGGTTTTTAAATGGCAAATAATGCATCTGCTATAAAACGACATAAACAAAGTGAGGTTCGCCGTATTCATAATAAATCGGTGAAATCTGCGGCACGGACATGTGCTAAAAAATATACGCTTGCGGTGGTTGAAAAAAATACCGAATCTGCAACGGCTTTATTGAAAGAATTGGCACATCAGCTTGACAGCGCTGCCCGGAAAGGTATTATTACAAAAAATGCTGCTGCACGAAAAAAATCCCGTATGCAGAAATTGTATAATGTAACTTTTTCACAAAAATAGCGTATTTATCTCTTTGCATTGTGATTATCCCTTATTTCCTTTTTATATTTATAGATTGAAATGAAAGGAATTGAAGTATTTGCGTTTCTATCAATATATGACTGCTGTGTGCTGTTACGTATTTTTGATATGGGATAATATGATATAAATGACATCTCCTTACGCTTCTGCCTTTTTAGAACAGCAACAGATGTTGTAGCTTTGTTCGATTTATGTTGCTGTTTAGAAGGCTGCTTTATAGTAAAATTTTGTATCCCAACTGGAAGGCTAAAGATGAGTAAACAAAAACAGACAAGTAAACAAACAAAAACGAGTATTGTTGATGCAATTTATAAAAAAACAGATCATATGCTGAAAGATATTCATTCTGTAAGCGATTTGTTCTTTGCAGAAATGTTTCAGGCTTTGCAACGAGGTGAAACAATAGAAATACGAGGGTTCGGTACATTTTCAGTACAATTCCGTAAGGGACGAAAAGGAATGCGGAATCCTAAAACGGGTGAGCTGGTTAATACTGAGGATCATTCAGTTGTTGTATTTCGTCCGGGAAAGATATTGAGTGCAGCCGTGAGGCCGATTGTAGAGGAGGAAACTCCGGATGCAGAGAGGTAGAAAGCTTGCTTATTGGGGTGTTAATGTCTCTCTGCTCGTAAGCTCTTCTGCGCTTTTTGCTTTTTCGCAGCCCGGTTTTTTAGTTTCGACAGGGCTGCCCTTTCTTGCCTATATTATTTTTGTTCCACTTCTCATTTTAGTCCGTAGAATTTCTATTTTTTCTTCTTTTTTATGGGGGGGAATCTACGGCGTATTGAATTATTCTATTTTCAGTTATTGGCTCTGGGGTTTTCATCCGCTTGCGATGTATATTGTTGCGTTGGAATATTTTCTGTACTATATGCTAACTATTCCGTTGCTTAAATTAGCTGATGTTTATTTTCCCCGGTACGGTTTTATCGTTCAATGGTTAATCTGGATTGGATACGAGTATATTAAAACGCTTGGTTTCCTCGGCTTCTCGTATGGTTTGGTGGGCTATTCGCAGTGGCAGTTTATCTCGCTTATTCAGCTTGCCTCTATTTTCGGCGTATGGGGTGTTTCCGCATTGGTGTGCTTCCCTTCTGTATGGATGGCTGCCGGAATAAAACCTCATTGTAAGGAGCCAGTTCGGCATTGGCTTCGAGGTTTTCGTGTATTTGCGTATCGCGAACGTATACCCGCTTTGATCTGGTGCCTTTGCTTTATTGGAACATTGATTTTCGGTATATCGATTCAGCGGGATTATAAAGATTTCCCGACTGCCCGTATTGCGTTGATACAACCGAATTCAGATCCATGGGTAGGAGGAATTGAGGCGTATAAAAAAGATTTTAAAACGCTCAAAAAGCTATCGAATCAGGCTATCGTCGATAACCCGAATCTTGCGCTTGTTGTATGGCCGGAAACCGCATTTATACCTCGTATCGATTGGCATTATCGATATCGCGAGGATAGGAACAGCTTTGAACTTGTGCATGAATTTTTAACCTATTTGGACGAGCAGCCGGTGCCTTTCCTAATAGGAAATGACGATGCCGTAAAAGTGATAACTAATGTGGAATTAGAGAATCGGCTCGACTATAATGCTGCTTTGCTTTTCCGGCCTAAAGAAAACGTGGTGCCCCCACAACCCGAACGGTACCGAAAGATGCATTTGGTACCCTTTACCGAGCATTTTCCATACAAAAAAACTTTCCCTGCTGTTTATGACGCATTGATTGCCAATGATACTCATTTTTGGGAAAAGGGCACCGAGCCGACCGTTTTCTCGGTGAACGGATTGGAGTTTTCCGTTCCGATTTGCTTTGAAGACACATTCGGTTATATTACGAGGCGTTTTGCACGTCACGGAGCAAAGTTATTTATCAATATGTCAAATGATGCTTGGGCAAAAAGTGTTGCCTGCCAATATCAGCATTTAAGTATGAGTGTATTTCGAGCTGTAGAAACTCGTCTGCCGATGGTGCGGGCAACTGCTTCGGGACAAACCGCGGCAATTAGTCCGCATGGGAAGATTACCGCGATGCTTTCGCCGTTTATCGAAGGATATATATGTGTCGATATTCCGGTGTTTACAACAAACTCGAATACATGGTATGTACTTTGGGGTGATGCTTTAGGCATTGCAGTAACGGTTGCGGCTGTCAGCCTCTTGATTATCGGCTCGGTACGGGCTATACTCAATCACAGGAAAACTGCATGAAAAAAATCGATAAAGAAAAAAAATTAACCGTTTTAGGAAAAGAAACGGTATTTGACGGTTTTTTGAAATTTACTGAAAATTTGCATATTCAAGGTTCCTTTTCAGGCGCTATAGATGCGCAAGGCTTCTTATTGATAGAAAAAGGTGCAGTTTGTAAAACTCAGTATATTAGAGCTGCTTCGATCGTTATTGAAGGTACCGTTTACGGTTCTTTAACGGCTGCCGATAAAATAGAAATGAAGACAGGCAGTATTGTTCATGGGGATGTACGTGCTGCTCGTATTAAGATTGCAGACGGTGTTTCGTTTGAAGGTGCCGTGCACATGATACGGGATAATGCGGGAGTTGAGGGAAATCTTTTTTCCATGCATCCCGAACAACTCAAGCAAAAGCTGCGTAGCTAATGTTTCCGCAAATTCATTATATATTTGACGAACTAAAGCGTAGAAATCTTTTCCTTGTAACGGCCGAATCGTTAACCGGCGGCTTAATAGCAAAATATATTACGGATGTACCGGGAGCTTCCGCTGTTTTCTGGGGCGGTTGGGTTACCTATTTGGCAGAGGCAAAGCACCAACTATTACATGTCCCTGCCGAAGTTTTGGAACGGTTTGGCGTGGTGAGCGTTGAAACCGCAGCTGCCATGGCAAAAGGAGCATTAACCATCGCTTCGGCTGCTTCGGGTGGACAGGGATATGCTCTTGCAGTAACCGGACTTGCAGGGCCGGGCGGAGATACTTCACAACTGCCGGTCGGGACGGTATGTATTGCCTGTGCGGATAACGAACATACCTCTTTTGTGTATTCGGAAAAATATCTGTTTAGCGGTGTGCGAACTGTTATCCGTGAACAGACCTATACGGCTGCGATGCAAATGCTGTTGAAGCAGCTAAAAGGGAATTGTCAAAACCGATAAAGTTATGGCGATACCCTTGACAAAATAAAAAACAACAAGATACAATAAGAAAGTTGCCGATCAGTCCAACAATGATGCTCGGCAGTAACTTTGGCATTTCTTATTTCACAATGGGTATTATATTGACACGGTGTTCCTTATTATCGAAAGTAAATCTTATTGTGAGATAAACGAAAACACTCATGCCGCTATGAATGCTGCTAATCCGAAAGAAGCAAAAATGCCGGCAATACAAAATGCATCGTCAATAATGTACGAGACCGTGCGTTCTTGAAAAAGCTTCCTGCTTGAAATACAGTGTTTTCTAAAGCACCTTATCAAAGCTAATCTTTCTTAGGGAATACTCCGTATCTTCTTGATATTTTCTTAAAGAAAAATTTACTATGGAGAAATTTTATGACAATCTTAAAAGTACGCCGTTCACCTTTTACCGATGACGGCGCCGCTTCCGATTTTTCAGGACAGCCTGAATTGAATCTTGAACAACATCAACCGGCAGAAACCGTATCTCGTGAAACTGAAAGCTTTTCGCATCAGGCGGAAAATGATGCGGAACATTCTGCTGCATTCGATGAATCGCCTGAAAAAAAATTAGTAGTACGCTCTCGTATGCGTAGAAAATCACCCGGCGATGGAACTACGCCTGAGACGGAGAGAAAACCGCGCCGTCAATCTTCTGTGCGGAGAACGTATAACCGAACGTCGGATCTCGCCGCTGTAGATGCTAATAGCGCTTCCGAAGACAATGAGAATAAACTGAAGCTGGTCATTAATGATTTAACACGTATGGGTATGCATGCTTTGCGTGATTTGGCGGCGCAATACGGTATACCGCATGAAGACATGGTTGCGATGAAGAAACAGGAAATTATCTTTTTTATCCTGAAACATCATACCGAAAACGGCGGAATTATTTTTGCCTCAGGCGCTTTGGAAATTCTACCCGATGGTTACGGTTTTTTGCGTTCGCCGCAGAATAGCTATCTGTCCGGTTCCGATGATATTTATATTTCGCCGAGTCAGATACGGTTGTTCAATCTTAAAACGGGCGATACCGTATACGGGCAAATCCGTTCACCTAAAGAGGGAGAGCGTTTTTTTGCTCTGCTGCGGGTTGAGTCGGTAAACTTTGAGGATGTTTCTATTGCTCAAAGCCGTATTCCCTTCGATAACCTTACCCCGCTGTATCCCCGCCAAAAACTCAATCTGGAAACAACCAGCGAACTTTATTCAACTCGTATTATGGATTTGTTTTGTCCGATCGGGAAAGGGCAACGTTCTTTGATTGTTGCGCCTCCACGTACCGGTAAGACAATATTGATGCAGCAAATCGCGAATGCTATAACGCAGAATCATCCTGAGGTATATCTTATCGTTTTGTTGATTGATGAACGGCCGGAAGAAGTTACCGATATGGAGCGAACGGTGCACGGCGAGGTTATCTCCTCTACTTTCGATGAACAGGCAACGAGGCATGTACAGGTTGCGGAAATGGTATTGGAAAAGGCAAAGCGGTTAGTCGAACACAAAAAAGATGTGGTGATCCTACTTGATTCCATCACACGTCTTGCCCGTGCGTATAACCAAACGGTACCGACTTCCGGTAAGGTGTTATCCGGCGGTGTCGACTCGAATGCATTGCATAAGCCCAAGCGCTTTTTCGGTGCTGCCCGTAATATCGAAGAAGGCGGAAGTTTGACCATTATCGCGACGGCTTTGATAGAAACCGGCAGCCGTATGGATGAGGTCATCTTTGAAGAATTCAAGGGAACGGGTAATATGGAAATCAACTTAGATCGTCGATTATCAGATCGCCGTATATTCCCTGCGATTAATATTAAGAAGTCGGGCACCCGTAAAGAAGAACTTTTGATTAACGAGGCTGATTTGCAACGGATTTGGCTGTTGCGGAAGGTTATCAATCCGATGGATGACATCGAAATTATGGACTTACTTCTTGACAAAATGAAGAAAAGTAAGAATAATGAAGTGTTCTTGAAATTGATGAATTCCGGAACCATGCAATAATACGGCCGCGGCTGATTGATGCTGAAATGGTATAGTAAACCTCTAAAAACTAGCTAAAGTTTTTAGAAATACCTATAGTAATGCTCTTTTCGGGGCAGTGTATAAGAGGTGTTATAATGAAAAAAGATATTCATCCTAATTATGTGGAAACAACGATTACGTGTGCATGTGGAAATGTTATTCGGACACGTTCTACAGAAAAAGATATTAAAGTTGAAATTTGTTCTGCTTGTCATCCTTTCTTTACCGGTAAACAGAAACTGGTAGATACAGCCGGACGTATTGATCGCTTTAAGAAACGCTACAATATTAAAGACTAAGAGTCCGTTATTCCGCAGAATCAAAACACTAAAACGGATTGGTTTTAGTGTTTTGTTTTTTATGGGGGCGATGATGGCGCACGTGATTACAAAACGATATACAACCGGCGAAGAAATTGTCAATGCAATAACACATGGCGTTGGAACGTTGCTTTCGATTGCCGGTTTGGTGCTTCTTATTATCCGGGCGGTTCATTATGCGCCTGATGAATACCGGGCGCGATGTATTGTCGGATTTACAATATTCGGATCTTCGTTAATTATTTTATATTTGTTTTCAACACTCTATCATGCCTTACCACTCGGTACAAAAAAAGTATTCGGTATATTCGATCATTGTTCAATTTATATTCTGATCGCCGGAACCTATACCGCTTATTGCCTTACTGCGCTGAGAGGAGCGGTCGGTTGGGCTATTTTTGGTGTTATTTGGGGGTTAGCCGTCGTCGGTATTGTACTCTATGCTCTATTCGGAAGCAGAGTGCGCGTGTTGTCGGTTGTTACCTATATCCCGATGGGGTGGCTTATTATATTCGCTGCAAAGCCGCTGAAAGAACAACTGCCCTTACTTAGCTTTCGTTTTTTAGTTTTAGGTGGTGTACTCTATACCGCCGGCTGCGTTTTTTATGCAATGAAAAAAATAAAATGGATGCACGGCGTCTGGCACCTCTTTGTGCTCGCCGGAAGCATCATGCATTTCTTTTCTATTTATTACAGTATATAAGGGTGGAGACGCTTTTCATTAGCCTTCTATGTTTTACTAATACAATACTTCCATTCTTCTCAAGATGCTCATAGATTTTTTTTACTACCATATCCTGCATCTGCTATAATCATTTTAGAAGTACGCTATCCGGACGACATTCAATGACGTTTTGTTATGCTTACTTCTGCACAAACTCAATCTTATTCCGTATCCTGTTCAGCTTGCTGAAATAAACGCCGAGCGTAAAGTACAGCAATAGGAACAAAAGCTGCATACCGATATTATTCCAATCGGGACGCAGCATCCGCTCGGTAAAAGTATTTGCACGCACGTAATAGTATGTCGGAAAGACTTGAGCGAGCGTAGTAATGCTTTTCGGCAGCAGTTCCTGATCCAAAAAAATCCCCGAAATAAAGGCAAGCGATAGGGGCAGCACCGTACCGACAATCCCCATTACCGCACCTTTTTTTAACGCGGCGTTCAGCATAAAAACCGCACTTAAAACCACCGCTGCGTAGACGGCAGCGTTCAGCGTATAGCTTGCAAGCGGCAAGGTGCGGATAGTCTGCCGGTATATCAGTGCGGCAAAGGCAATTAAAACCGTAAGAAAGAGGGCGACGACGGTCAGCTGCGCAGCAAAATTTTCAAAAGCAAACCGCATATTCGATACCGGTGAAACAGCCGTGCGGATTCTCAGCCGCTCGTTATTTAATTCAAACAGCGCCCAGCCGATGGAATTGATAATCAGCGAGAATATTGCCCATCCCAGAAAATTGAAAAAATATTTAAGCCCTGCGACAGCCGATGTGTCTTCCTCTCGGTTCACATTGATAACCTCAGTTCGTACCGCAAGCGCGTTTCGTACCTTTTCAAAGTCGAAAACCCCCGTTGCCTCTTTTGTCGAAAGTGCAAAGCGTAAAAAGGTTTGTATCTGCGAATCGATATAGAACGCTGCCGTCCGCCTGCCGTCTTTAATGCTGATGATTCCTTTTTGTCCTGATTCTGTTTTCTGTTCAAATCCTTCGGAAATAATCAATCCTGCATCAACTGTACCGACGGAAATATTTTTTCTGAGCTTTTTCAAAAGCGCTTCATCGCTTAAACCGAAACCGTCTAAAAGCGTAACCCTGTGTTTTGTTTGCAAGTAAGCGGTCAGCTGCTCCGAAAGCGGTGAATGATCTTTATCTGCAATGCAAACGGTAAGCGGCGTTTCGGAAAAACCGTGCGCATTCCTGCTTTCCGGCTGCAGCATTAGAAAACACAGCGATAAAAAGATAGCGAGAAAGATAGCGGTGCCGATTTTCCGCTGCCACACCATCAGCAAAAAATGCTTATAGACTGTCATACTGTACCTCCCGCGCATTAAAAAACGCAATACTTAAAAACAGCGCGATGAATCCTGAGTACACAATAAAAAATAACGACGCTGAATCGTATTCGTGCAGGATATTGATGTTGTATAATGTATCTGTAAAAAGCGCGATGGGGTTTATTTTACTCAGAAGCGGGAACGAAGCATCCAACGCGGTTTTGACACTGACGCTCATCATACCGGATAAAAATGAAAGAAAAAGCGAACTGAACACACCTATCATCACTTTTGTGTTTTCCGTCAGTTTGGGAATTGAGCCGATACAGAGGCCGAAGGCGGTTCCGAACAGATTTGCATAGATCAACAGCGGAACCGTTACCGCAAAATTCGTGATGAGGTTAATCTTTAACACAAGCATAACATAGCCGATGTATAAAAGATTCGATGCAAGGTTAAAGCAGACAAAGAAAAGAACGCCGGCAAGATATATCCTGAACCGCTTGATAGGCGCTGCGGACATTCTTACCGCTAATTTTGAAATATTCGCCTGTATGCGTTCGGGGATGGAAATTGAGCCGAACATACTGTAAATGGAGACCATCGCCAAAAGCGAGTAGAATAAAATCATCATCGAATTGTTTTGTTCATCCTTACTGTCGATGTACTGCTTTCTGTAAGCAGAAGGCATTATCGGGATACCGAGCGCATCGGTTTGCTTTATCTGCTCTACTATGTTTTTAATGATTGTCTGCGCGATACCGTTTTTGTATATTCTAATCGATAAATCGTCTTCGATAAATACTTGAATACTGCCTTCGCGCAAGGCGGCATCGGCAGCTTCTTGTTCCATCGGAATAACATGTACTATCGGAATAAAATTAAAGATGACTCGATGGGGATTTGTTTCGGTAATGCCGGTGTTTACGGCAGTGCTTATACCCCGTGTGTTGATGGCGGAGAAGATCACAAAAAACAGCGACGACAAAATGATCGGATAGGCGACCGTCCAAAACATTCCTTCTACCGTGAAGATCATCGAAATTGCCGTGTACTTTAATTCACGTAAAAAATTCATTAGTCTCGCAGCTCCTTTCCCGTAAGCTCTAAGAAAATGTCGCTGAGACTGGGACGTTCGGAATACAACTTGCGGTATGCGAGCTGCCGTTTATTGATAAAGAGGATCAGTTCGTTTAAGTTGTTGATGGAATTTTCAAAAGTGATCAGCCATTCCGAGCCGTTTTGTACAACGCCGGTTACGTGCGGAATGGTTTTCAATGCTTCCATGATGCTGTCAGCGGTATCGTGCAGACCGACAAACTCAACGACAACTTTTTCGCTGGTGCGGATAAGATCTTTCAACTCGTCAAAGGTACCGTTTGCAATATCTCGCCCGTTATCCATAATCACCATCCGATCGCAGAGCTGTTCCGCTTCTTCAAGGTAGTGCGTGGTGTACACAATGGTGCTGCCGTTTTGCGCCAGCTTTCTGATACCGGAAAGAATAAAGTTTCTGCTCTGCGCATCGACGGCAACGGTCGGTTCGTCCAAAAAAATGAGTTCCGGCTTATGCGCAATGCCGCAGGCAATATTGAGCCTCCGTAATAATCCGCCGGATAGCTTTTTCGCTTTATACGATTCGTAGTTGTTAAGACCGACAAAGTCGATTGCTTCCTTTACCAGTTTTTTTCGTTCGGCTCCGTTATCGATGTACAGTCCGCAAAAATAGTCGATGTTTTGTTTAACGGTAAAATCGTAATAGAC
>CAJPTT010000049.1 GCA_905373565.1 uncultured Treponema sp.
ACCTATTTGCAATCTAAACTACCGCGGATTAAAGTAATAACATCTTTCTACCGTAATACCCGCCGGAACACATCATCAACAGCCAGATTAGGCCTATCTTCACTAAATAGGATAAAGACAAATCAACATATCTCGATGCTCTGCGTCGGGGGTGTTGCTTTTTTTCCAAGTTATATAATCTTTTTTTGCCTTCATATCTTTTAGCTTATTCCATGCGTCTAAAGCTTCTTCTCTTGTTGCATTTTTTTCATTTGCCAGATAATCACTGATGAAGTTATTAAATTTACAGGATGGAATTTGGGGAAGCTTTCCTTCAGTTTTGTTTAACCGAATATATTCACAAATGACATCATTATAAGTTATTTTTTCACCATGGGAAAGTTTATCTTCAATCCATCGATTAAGCCAATATTTTGCCCCTGATTTCAGTTGTAATCCCGGCATCCGTTTATCCATTTCACTATGTATGAATTCCCATGTTTCTTTTTTGTTGCTAAAATTTTCAACATAAGTATGACTATTCAATATGTCTCTATTCCGGCTTTTACTCCGATAACAATTCTTTTTATTCACCGTTCCGGTTTCCAAAAACTGAATAATCATCTCTTCAAGCTGATCCTTTCGTGTTTTTGAATCAAAAGGAATTTCAAGCGATTTTGCTAATGCTTTGAGTTCACTCATGTACCAATATTTATTCTCAAATTCTTGTATTGTCATAGAGTCTTTTGCTTATGTGCCGTGATTCGTTCGAGGGTTTCATACCCTGGCGCTCTGCGCCGTAATAAAGGGTATGAAAGCCGACTTAGTACATCCGGCCTACCTTTACTTAGTCTGCATTGATAAAGCCATATTTGATTTAAATCGGATGTTATGTGTCTTTTCTTTTCCAGTTTGAATTTGAGTCTTTAATTGAAAGTCCCTGTGATGTAATTTTGCATTCCAGTTTTAGCTTCGTATCAATATGAGCAATGTCGGTTTTTGATATCGTATTTGTGATGATATGGAACGGATTAAGTATGCAGATATAGAATGTTAATGAATCGAAACGTATTTCATTACAAGCTTTACTATCGTTTAGTCTTTTTATTGTATTAATATATTTATTAATTACAGGTGTTCGGTTTGTCTGGGCTGAGGAAGTATATAGTGTACCACTATTAACACTATCTAATATATGCACAAAGTAATTATTGCCTTTTTCACATAGTAATTTCTCTATATCGCTCCGAAATGTTTTAGACTTATTATGAGCTTTATATTCTATGCAATTTGATCGAACATACTGATTTTCTTCTTTTTTATATATACATAAATCAAGCCTAGCGGAGATCTTCTTATTTCCAGTGAATGAGTATTCTCCTATGGTTGGTGTTTCTACTGAAAATGCTACATTCTCTTTAAGCAACATGTGACAAAATAATATTTTAGCTTCTTGTTCGCTAATACGTTCTGATGAATTACGCTTTTTAGGATATATTAATGAGGTTTTAGTATTTGAACATTCATCTGATTCAGAATGAACTGTATTAAGTAGTTTCAGACTCTCCACATTTGAATATTCATCTAATTCATATTGAACCGTATTAAGTAGTTTTAAGCTCTTCACTATATAATCGTCTATCATTTTTTCACTCCACTGATATATTTATTTCCGTAGCCGCTGCGTCCGGCTAACACCCCATTACTGCACCGTAACTTCTGCGGTGATCGGTTCTGTCAAAGAACATATCTTTTCGGCACTCAACGGTATGTTGATCATTTCGGAGGGAATCATGCGGGCAATCCGTTTTGTTGCAAGCGCCGTGTTTCCCGATTTTACCGATATGGCGGCGTTTTGGTAGATCGCATCTACCCGCATGAAGAGGTTAACCCCGTCGGGCATTTGAGTCAACACCTTGTGCGGCATCACATAGCGGATACCTTTGCCGGGCGTACAGGGAACGGAAGCCGAATCGGGTTGAGCGCCGAGCGCGTACAGCCCTGCGTGTTTACCGGCGATTCTGCTTTCCCGTGTTACAAAATCGACGATGTCGTGTACATGCAGCACATTACCGCAGGCGAATATTCCCGGTATCTCTGTTTGCATCGCGCTGTCAACCATCGGTCCGTTGGTAATCGAGTCTAGTGTGACACCGGCTTTTACCGAAAGTTCGTTTTCGGGGATCAGACCTACCGAAAGAAGCAGCGTGTCGCAGGGATAATACGTTTGTGTGCCTTCAATTTCGTTAAAGTGCGAATCGATTTGCGAAACGGTAACGCCTTCCAGCCGGTTCTTTCCGTGGATAAAGCTGATGTTATGGCTTAACAAAAGCGGTATACCGTAGTCCTCTAAACATTGGGCGATATTCCGGTTGAGCCCGCTCGAAAACGGCATAATCTCTACGACTGCTTTTACCTTTGCACCTTCGAGCGTCATACGCCGCGCCATAATCAGCCCGATGTCGCCGGAGCCGTAAATGACAACCTCGCGCCCCATGCGGCAGCCTTCCATGTTCATCATCCGCTGCGCCATGCCCGCAGCATATACACCCGCCGGACGGTACCCTTTTACGGCAATCGCGCCCGCAGTGCGTTCGCGGCAACCCATCGCAAGTACAACGGCTCCTGTCTGTATGGTTTTAAGCCCGTCCGTCCCTGCCGCAGTGATAAGCCGCTCCGGCGAAATATCGAGTACCATTGTATTCAGCATTATCTGAATATCCGTTTGTGCAGTTTGCATAATAAAACGCTGCGCATATTCCGGCCCGGTCAGTTCTTCTTTAAATTCATGCAAGCCGAAGCCGGCGTGGATACATTGATTGAGGATGCCGCCCAATTCGCGGTCGCGTTCGATAATCAGAATTTTTTTTACGCCTGTTTCCCGCGCGGCGAGGGCTGCCGCCAAACCTGCGGGGCCGCCCCCGATCACTACAACATCATATTTCATCATGTTCTTTTTCCGTTTAAGATTTTGGGGAATTACCGCTGCGGATTTCACTCTCTGCGGTGTACTTTAACCTTCCCACCACGATCTCCGTACCCTTGTCCGATTTGGCGATGTTTTCCATCGGCAGCTGTAATTCCCTGCTGAGGATTTCCAAAACGCGCGGTGTACAAAAGCCTCCTTGACAGCGCCCGGTTCCGGGACGTACCCGCCGCTTAACACCGTCAACGGTACGCGCTCCGGCAGGACGGCGGATCGCTTCAACGATTTCCGCCTCCGTTACCGTTTCGCAGCGGCAGATAATCCGTCCGTAGAGCGGATTTTCCGCAATCAGGGCTGCCCGCTCTTCGTTGGAAAGGGCGGAAAACTGACTGATACCTTTCCGTGCAGTAACAACCTGCGGCTTTTTTATCAGCTCCGCTCCTGCATATTGCAAAAGTTCCGCAACGTATTCTGCAATTGCCGGTGCCGAGCTCAATCCGGGAGATTCGATGCCTCCGGCGTGGATAAATCCCTTTGCATACTTTGAAGCATAGATCATAAAGTCGCCGGTACTTGGACGGGCGCGCACTCCGGTAAAGGTGCGTATGGTTTTTCGGAAGTCGAGCGCCGGTACCGATTTTTTTGCGGAACTGTCAATCTTGTTCAGACCGGCAAGCGTTGTCGAAGTATCCTCGCGGTCGTCGACGTCCTGCGCCGTCGGCCCTGCCAAAAGGTTGTTATCATAGGTGGGGGTTACCAGAACGCCCTTGCCCATTTTGGTCGGCGCCTGAAAGATAACGTGATGCACCAGATCGCCGCATACCTTATCCAACACGCGGTATTCACCTTTGCGGGGGTTGATAGCATAATCGTAATCGCCGATCATCGCGGCAATCTTATCCGCGTAGAGCCCTGCGGCGTTGATGACATACCGCGCAGTAAAAACTCCTTGCGATGTCGTTACGGAAAAGGTATGTTCTTGCGCCGACGTTTGCGCAGTTACAGCGTGAACGTCGGTCTCCTGTGTTGGCGCATGTTGAATATCCTCATCTATTTTTTGTATGCCGGTTACCTCGGCATCGCATATCAGCTCAACGCCGTTTTCTACTGCATTTTCGATAAAGGCATACGTCATCCCAAAAGGACACACGATACCGGCAGTCCCGCAAAACAGCGCCCCCTTCGTTTCGGGCGAAAGGTTCGGCTCTTCCGCTAAGGTCTTTTCCCGATTCCATATTTCAAGTTCCGGTACGCCGTTTGCAATGCCCCGTTCATAGAGCGTTTTGATTGCTTCCATATCTTCATCTGAAAAGGCGACAACTAACGAACCTATCTGTTTAAAATGAAACTGAAGCTGCGGCGCAAGGCGGCGGATCAACTCGTTTCCGCGCACATTGAGGCAGGCTTTTAATGTGCCCGGTTTTGCGTCAAAGCCTCCGTGCACAATAGCGCTGTTTGCCTTGGAGGAACCTTCGCAAGCTTCCGAATGTTTTTCGAGTAATGCAACGCTCAGCCGGTACTGCGACAACTCGCATGCAATAGCACACCCGACAACACCTCCACCGATTATAAGTACATCATACATATTCTTCTTTATCTTCCTTCTTGCAGTGTTTGTTGTGCAAACTCGCCGATAACATTTATATTGATTTTCAAGTGTATCATAACTCACCAAAAATGTAAGATACACCGCTGATTATGACAAAAAACAGGTTGAGAGGCTTTTACCGAAATAATTGAAAAGAAATGAAACTGATATTATATTGATTGTAGTATGATGCTTGGGTATTTCGTAGGAGTTGTGTTTATGAAAGGTATTTTCTGCTTAATGCAAGCGTTACATCAAGCAAGCAGAGATGCACAATCAGTGGTTCAGTATAGGCTGCGCGGTTTACATCTCTGCTTACATTGTTTCTATGATACTTGAATTTCCGTGCCGATCGGTTTTTTTACTGTGAACGTGCCGACATGCCGAGTCCTTCCATCGACCGTTTCAAAAAGAGAACCGGTAATATACTCATAGACGGGATATACAGTGATTGTTACAGGATAATCGTAATACCCCGACCATGATGCGGAAATTGTTGTCGATCTCGTAACGTCAAATCCTAGTTTTGCCGAAACTATTTCCGCATCAACACCACCTTGAGCGGAAAATTCTATAGATTCTGTAAACGAATCCGGCATCATAGCTGTTCCCTTAGGGAATTTATATAACCTTAATACATGCCAACGATCAGTAGCTCTATATGATTTCAGATTGTCAATAAAATATGAAGGTTTGTCCCAACCACCCCATCTTGCTTCCGGCTGCTGCTTTTGGGGAAGAGATGAAGGTCTACTATTGAATTGCAAAATTATAGATTTGATGTTTGGATCATAGGGGTGCCCCTGTTCGGCTAAATACGTTCGTATTTGCTTCTCCCCTTGTATTACGCGAACAAACTTTGTTCCTTCGCTTTCAGTCGCACTTTTAGGGGCTTTCCCATCTGTCATATTAGCGCACCCAATGAATGTTGAAAACGTCAAGGAGATGACTAAAACCGTGAACAATCGGAATAAAGCGGATGTATTATTTCTATGACCGCCTTGCTTTGGTACATTTACCATAAAAGAACCTCCTCGTTTAGTACGGTATATTAATTATGCACTCATTTATTGATTAGTACAAGACTTAGTATAATTAATATTTAGAGTTGCCATATCGAGCATATTGGAAGGGAGAACTTTCCTTATTCGTACGCTGAAATTACTCTTCCCAATCCATAGCGCGTGTTATCGCCTTTTGCCAACCGGCATAGCGCTGTGTCCGCGCCGCTTCGTCCATTTGAACGGTGAATGCACGGTCTACTGCCCAGTTGCGTTTAATTTCTTCCATATCTTTCCAGAAGCCGACTGCGAGTCCCGCCAAGTACGCGGCGCCAAGCGCGGTTGTTTCCAGCACCTGAGGGCGATGTACCGGTACATTCAAAATATCGGCTTGGAACTGCATCAAAAAATTATTGACCGCCGCGCCTCCATCTACTTTCAACGCCTTGAGCGTAATGCCGGAATCTTTTTCCATTGCGGAGAGGACATCCCGTGTCCCATAGGCAATCGATTCAAGGGTGGCGCGGACAATGTGTTCACGCTTGGTGCCGCGGCTTAAACCCACAATCGCACCCCGCGCATACATATCCCAATACGGAGCGCCGAGACCGGTAAAGGCGGGCACAACGTATACGCCGTTGGTATCTTCTACCCGCTCTGCGTAATACTCCGTTTCTGCAGCGTCGTACACCAGTCTTAACTGATCCCGCAGCCATTGCACGGCTGCTCCCGCTACAAAGATGCTTCCTTCAAGCGCATAAGTTACCGTGTCTCCGATGCCCCATGCGATGGTCGTTAACAGTCCGTTCTTGGAGATAATCGGTGCGGTGCCGGTGTTCATCAGCATAAAGCAGCCGGTACCGTAAGTATTTTTCGCCATGCCCGCTTCGAAGCACGCCTGTCCGAACAGCGCCGCCTGCTGATCTCCCGCGGCTCCTGCAATGGGAATATCCGCGCCGCCGAAGGTGCGTTCATCGGTTTTACCGTACACGCAGCTCGACGGTTTTACCTCCGGCAGCATCGAACGCGGAATATTCAGTTCCGTAAGAATTTCATCATCCCATTGCAGGGTGTTGATGTTGAACAGCATGGTGCGTGAGGCATTGCTGTAGTCGGTAACGTGTACCTTGCCGCGGGTTAAATTCCAGATAAGCCACGTGTCGATATTCCCGAACAGCAGCTCGCCCCGTTCCGCCCGCTCTCTGGCTCCCGCAACATTATCAAGTATCCATTTTATTTTCGTGCCGGAAAAATAGGCGTCGATAATCAGGCCTGTCTTTTTCCGTATCGTATCCGTCCATCCCTTTGCTTTGAGTTCATCACAGATTGAAGCGGTACGGCGGCACTGCCACACAATCGCATTGTATACGGGCTTTCCGGTATTCTTATCCCACACGACGGTGGTTTCCCGCTGGTTGGTAATCCCTATTGCCGCGACCTCATCGGGGCGCGTTCCGGTTTCTTCCAATACCTGCCGGGCAACACCGCTCTGTGTCCCCCAAATTTCCATAGCATCGTGTTCCACCCATCCGGACTTAGGAAAAATCTGAGTAAACTCTTGTTGTGCCGTAGCGATAATCGTACCGGCTTTATCAAATAAAATAGCACGGGAACTCGTTGTCCCCTGATCGAATGATAAAATATATTTTTTCATACTATAATACTATAAAGCGGTTCAGACAATTATGCAAGTTCAAGGCCGAAGGGAAACGCATCTGGTAGTTTTTTCATATCCGCCACGGACGGCGGTGATACTAATCAGCAGCAGAATATGCCTGATGCATTTGCCCGTTTGCCGGAAAAAGAAATAAATGATATAACGTCATATATGGAAATGTATACCATGAGTAAATGTGAGAGCGTGAAATAGATGGAGGTTGTTTTATGACTGATGTGTTGGCGGTTATCGATATGCAGAATGATTTTGTCAGCGGAAGTTTGGGTACAAAAGAAGCGCAGGCGATTGTGCAAAATGCCGTAAAAAAGATTGAGACCTTTAAGGGGCACATTGTCTTTACGCAGGATACACACCCAAGTTCTTATTTGCAATCTCAAGAAGGAACGTTTTTACCTGTTCAGCATTGCATAAAAAACACGGAAGGGTGGGAACTTGTTGCTCCGGTAAAAAAGCTCATGACCGATCAAGTCTATGAAAAGCCGACCTTCGGTTCACTTTCGCTGGCGGAAGCCTTAAAAACTTTAAATGAAAAAACACCGATTCATTCTATTACATTGATAGGATTGTGCACGGACATTTGTGTTGTGTCGAATGCGCTGTTGTTAAAAGCCTTTTTTCCCGAAGTCCCCATTCATGTCGATGCCGCTTGCTGTGCGGGAACAACTCCCGAAAATCACAAGGCGGCGTTGCAGGTTATGAGGATGTGTCAAATTATTATCGAAAATGAATAGCCGAGACTGAATAAGATTATGGATTCTACGATACGATTGCTTCCCGCTGATGCGGTGTACACGGTGTATGAACGGCTGCGGCTGGAAAATCCCAATCCGCGAAGCGAGTTGCATTGGAAAAATGTCTATACGCTGCTGGTTGCCGTGGTGCTTTCCGCGCAGGCGACCGATGTTGGGGTAAATAAAGCGACTGCGCCTCTTTTTGAAAAAGTCGATACGCCGGAACAAATGCTTGCGCTCGGCGAAGAAGGTTTGAAAGGCTATATCAATTCCATCAATTTATATCCGACAAAGGCGAAACGGATTATCGCGCTCAGTAAAATCTTGATAGACCAATATCATTCTGAGGTACCGCATGACCGTACCGCCTTGGAAAGCCTCCCGGGTGTCGGGCGGAAAACGGCGAATGTTGTGCTGAACGTAGGTTTCGGCGAACCTGCAATAGCGGTTGACACGCATATCCTGCGTACTGCCCCTCGTATCGGGCTGTCGCAAGGAACAACACCGCTGGAAGTAGAACAAGATTTACTGCGCATAACGCCCGAAGAATTTTTGCTGGATGCCCATCATTGGATACTATTGCACGGCAGGTATATTTGTAAAGCCCGTAATCCCGACTGTGCAGGATGTAGTCTCAATGATATATGCTTAAAAAACGGAGTAGCTGTTTAACGTTTTTTTTGCTTGAATGTAAAGGTTGTTGCGAAAATTATCCCCCGATGTAAAAAATCTTGACCCTGCAAAAAAGCGCTTGAGTATGTAAAGGAACCGGCTGTCTTTTTTAACTGCGGTTGGGACGATATTTTAAAGCTAACGTAAGAGAGGGAAATGGTGTCGCTGTAAGCAATATTATTCTGAGATATGACCGATGATGCATATGCAAATGTTATCTGCAAATAACCCAGCTGCCCTCATTCCTGTTTTAAACATCGATACGGATTGAGAGTTCCCATTCTCATATATAGGATCAGCTAAAGATTGACATGCGTAAACATCTCCGTATATACTATCATATATACGGAGGGTTATTATGGTTTGTGCAAAAGTCTTTATGAGTGGGAACAGTCAAGCGGTGAGGATTCCAAAAGAATTTCATATTGACGATACAGAACTCTTTATCAAAAAGATTGGAACAACAATAATTTTGTATCCTCAAAATCGTCCCTGGGAAAATCTTAAAAAAAGTTTATCGGAATTCTCTGATGACTTTATGGCGGAAGGGAGAAATCAACCTTCATTGACAGAAAGAGACGCATTTTAATGTATTTGCTGGATACGAATATTTGTATTTTTCTCATTAAGAATACATTTCCCGTTCTCACTAAAAGGATTTTTGCGACAAGCGGTAATGATCTGTTTTTATCGTCTATTTCAATCGCTGAAATGGAATATGGCGCCTCAAAAAGTCAGAACAGAGAAAAAAATCGAAAGGCTTTATTAGACTTTTGTATTGATTTTAATATTCTTGATTTTACGGCAGAAGATACGGAGGCATATGGTATAATCAGATCGTATCTTGAAAAAGAGGGGAGCGTTATCGGTCCGTATGATATGCAAATTGCAGCCCAAGCTATGACAAGAAATTTAATTGTTATAACAAATAATTACGATGAGTTTGCTAGAATTCCCTGGATAAAAGTAGAAGATTGGACAAAGAAATAGGACAAACCAAAACAGCCGATTCAATTTAACATTGTGGTGCAATATCTAACGGCTAGTGTTATGAGGAGTATTATGCGTTTTATAATCGAAACAAAAAAATCAAAAGATGAGATTCTTCAAATAATACGAGACAATACTTACATAAAAACTTCTGTATTTGATTTTCCCACAGGAGACAAATATTTTGAAGGGAGCGTATCTGAAAATTCATTTAAAATCTTTAGGCGTATACATTATCGGAATTCATTTTTGCCGTTGATAATCGGAAGTATTGAAGCACATGAGTATGGTTCAACAATCAACATCAGAATGAGAATGGCTATCCCTGTTATCGTTTTTTTAGTTATATGGTTGACCGGCGTGCTTGCGGGATGCCTAATAGTTCCATTCGCCGGATTTCCTATGCCGGCCGCTTTAGTCCCTTATGCAATGCTTGTTTTTGGGATTTTGCTTGTCATAATCCCAAATAGAATTGAAGCTAAAAAGGCAAGAGAAAAGTTAGAAGAGCTTTTGAAATAAGCTTAAAGAGATTCATTTCTCAATTTAAGCGATATTAATTTTCCTTGCAGATTTTTCTTTTCCGTGGTACAATTAATTATATCGAATTTATTGTTAAACAGATGTTTCAACCGCATGTGCGATAAATTCATATAAGAGATCATTATTTTTATGGGGAAACGGAAAAATGCTTGACAAAATGAATAATAATAGTAT
>CAJPTT010000050.1 GCA_905373565.1 uncultured Treponema sp.
GCAGCCCGATAATACTCATACTGAATGTACCGCTAGCAGATCTTCCCGCCCGAGACCTTGATGTCGGAACCGTGTTTGACGATGGCTTCAAGCGCATGGGTAATGCCGCTGACGATTGTTTCCAAGCTCATCGAGGGCGTAAGCGCCGGTTTCCCGATTACCTGTTCGGGCAGGAACGGAATATGGATAAAGCCGCTTTTCATCGGTTTACCCGCCGCCGTTCTGGCTGCCGCAAGGTGCGCTACACCGTAACAGACATGGTTGCAGATAAAAGTACCCGCCGTGTTGGAAATTGAAGCGGGAATGTTATGCGCTTTTACGTTTTCAACAATGGCCTTTATCGGAACGGTAACAAAATATGCAGCGGGGCCGCCTTTTATCACCGGTTCGTCAATCGGTTGATTCCCTTCGTTATCGGGGATGCGGCAATCGTCGATATTGATACCGACTCTTTCTACGGTAATTTCGGATCTGCCGCCTGCTTGTCCGATGCTTAACACCACATTGGGATTTTCTTTTTCAACCGCTTCCGTTATCTTTGCTAAAGACTTTCCTACAACAGTCGGAATTTCGAGTTTGATAATCTGCGCGCCTAAAATGGTATCGGGCAATCGTTTAATTGTTTCCAGCGCGGGGTTGATTTTTTCTCCTCCGAAGGGATCAAATCCGGTAACTAAAATTTTCATCATGGCTCCTACAGGGCAATCGCATCAGAAAGTTTTTGGATATCCCCGCAGAATCAGAGGCCGTTCCCCCAGAGTTTCGCTGCTTTGCAGCTCAAATGGGTGCCCAGCCTCTGATTCTGCGGAATTTGCTCGATTTGTCTGATGCGATTGCCCTTCTGCTAAAATAAACTGCACAAAATTTTATTCAAAATTTTGTGCAGACGGAAGGCAACCGTGTAAAGTATTTCCAGTACGGTTGCCCTTGTTTCTACTCCTAAAAGGCGAAGATTGACATTAAGATGATGTGAACGATGATCAAGGCAATCGACATAAAAGCTTGCGTTTTAATAAGCGTGTATTTATTTTCGGTTTCCAAAATTGCTGCGGGGACGATGTTGAAGTTCGCCGCCATCGGCGTTAAAAGTGTACCGCAGTATCCGCAGGTCATACCGAGTGCACCGACAACTGCCGGATTTCCGCCTTGCATAATAACAAAGGGAACGCCGACGCCGATGGTAATGACGGTAAAGGCGGCAAATGCGTTACCCATAATCATCGTAAAGATTACCATGCCGAGGCAGTATGCGATAACACCGAGAATGGGTACTCCTTGCGGTACAATACCGCTTGCAAACTGGCCGATGATTTTACCGATACCGGCAGTTGCGAATATCGCTCCTAAAACGCCGAGTAATTGTGGGAGTAAGCTGGAGGAGCCGACTTGCATCAGCATTTTTGAAGTATCGTTGACGGTATTTTTCAATGTCGGTTTTGCCAACAACACCGCGAAAATTAACGCAATAATGGAGGCTGCGCCGACAACCTGCGCGGTCGAAAAACCGAAGATGATTGCCTTACCGGCAGCATTGGTTCCAAGCGAAATATTAAAACTTTTGACCTGCGCCAATAGCATTGCTACAACGCCGATTAAAACCGCCGGAATAAAAATCTTATTGCCGACCTTTTGCGAATTTTTTTCTACCTCTTCTTTTTCGGCAGTCGGGATGTCTGCAATCTTTACCTGTTTTGTCAATGTCAGGACGCCCAGCAAAATCAATAAACCGCCGATAACGGCTCCACCGTTCGGAACGTTCAATACGATCACTTTGCCGAACATGAACAACAAGCCTAAGATACCCCAAAACAAAAACGTGCCGCTCAAATGCTTTTTCCCTTTTAAGGAGATGAATGCGGTGATAATGGAAACAAGACCGCAGAGGCCGTAGATAATTTCGTCGATAATCATACTGTGCGAATGGATAAAACTAAACATCGCTTTTCTCCCCTTTCCTTAAGTGTTTTTCAAACAGCCAGCACTGGACAAGCGCGATGAGCACCATCGCAACGCCCGCTAAAATGGAATACTTTGCGACATCGATATTGCTGATATCAAGCCCCTGTTCCTTCAAGGTGCCGGTAATCAACAGGACACCGGATGCAACGGGAAATATGTTTTGCCCGAAGAAGTTTCCGTAGTTTTCGGAAGCGCCGGCAAGCCCTTTGATTTTTTCAATATCTTCGTCAGTCAGTTTGATATTCTTCCGTGCGGCTCCCTCAGCCATCGGTAAAATGAGCGGACGGATAAACTGAACATGCCCGCCCAACCGAATCGAAAAAGCGGAAGCAATCGTTCTGATTACAATGTAGAGCCAAATAACCATACCGGCGCTTGCACCCTTAATCTTTTTGATGCATTCCGCAGCGCGTAGTTTTAAACCGTACCGTTCCATAATGGCGATAACAGGGAACGAAATAAAAAATAAGCTCATATAACGGTTATTGACAAATCCCGTTCCTATTGCATTGAGCACTTCAACCAGTCCCATTTTTGCAATTAATCCGGTAACGAGACCGGAAATCAATACGACTGCGACAACGTCGAGTTTAAAAATAAAACCGATGATGATAATCGCAATACCGATGAGAACAAAATAGTTCATATCATCTCCTATAAAAACTTTTGTAGAACACATTTTATCAAACTTACAGCCTGCTGTCTATTTGCGTGATAAACCAAACACCGTAGATGCACTGTTGACCAGTGTACGTCCCTGTACCCTGGTCAACGACGAGATTTGTATATACCACAAATCTCGCTACTGCTTATAACCACGCCCGTCCTTGGGCGTTCTGATACGTTGAGCATTTATTTCGGCGTAGCGACAACGCAGATGTGCTATATCCAACGCTTTTGAAAATATACGGCGTAGATACGAGGCGCGAGCACAAATTAACCGCAGGCACGCCTAAAAATGAACATCCTTGTTCATTTTTAGGCTGCCAGTTTGCGGAAGCAAACTGGCTTCTGCTTGAAACCACCGCCGTCCATGGCGGTTCTGATACGTTGAGGATTAATTTGTGCGCAGCAACGAAAGAAATCCCCTTACAGCCATCGCTTTTGCAAATAGGTGGAGCAGATGCTAGGAGCGCACAAAAAACACCCGCAGGCGTACTTTTTGTACGTCGAGGACTGTTTTTTGTGAAGCGACAACGCAGATGCCCGCATATTTGCAAAAGACCGATTTGACTAAACACCAAGGATAACGTACAATCATCCGCTATGTCCGCTTCATTAAAACCGCTTATCATTCAAGGCGACCGCTCCATATTACTCGACGTTCACGCGCCGGAAGCAACGGAGGCTCGCTTTGCACTTATCCCTTTTGCAGAACTTGAAAAATCTCCCGAACACTTGCACACTTACCGCTTGACCGGTTTATCTTTATGGAATGCTGCAAGCGCCGGCTTTACTGCCGAAAAAATTACGGAGACGCTCAAGCAGTTTTCTCGTTTTGATATTCCGCCTGCGGTACTCGGTTGGGTGGAAGAAACGTTCAGTAGGTATGGCAAGATTAAACTGACTGAGTGTGAAGATGATTCGTTTTTGTATTTGACGGCGGAAAACGATCGGATATATCGGGAATTAAAAGCGTCGCCGAAGCTTGCAAAGTATCTGGTTGCTGCGGAAAGACCGCGTTCGTTTTTAATTGGACTTTTAAACCGCGGTACGGTAAAACAGGTGCTGTTGAAAATGGGCTGGCCGGTGCGCGATGAGGTACCGCTCAAAGACGGTGCGCCGCTTACAGTACAGTTACGGACTCAGACAAAAAAAGGACAAGATTTTCTCATCCGCGACTATCAGCGGGAAGCGGCGGAAGCCTTTACCGGAGATAAGGGGCCGGGAACGGGTTTCGGTACGATTGTGCTGCCGTGCGGCGCCGGTAAAACGATTGTCGGTATGTTGGTTATGTCGATGCTGAATACCGATACGCTGATTCTAACCACCAACACCGCCGCGGTGCATCAGTGGAAGCGCGAGTTAATCGATAAAACCGAATTGGCGCCTGATACCGTCGGTATTTATTCAAGCGATACCAAAGAGATTAAGCCCGTTACCGTGGCAACCTATCAAATTTTAACATGGCGGCCGGACACCGAATCGGAGTTTCCGCATTTTAAGCTGTTCCGCGAACGGAATTGGGGCTTGATTATCTATGACGAAGTACATTTGCTTCCCGCTCCGGTGTTCCGCATTACCGCAGAGCTGCAAGTAATCAGACGGCTCGGCTTAACGGCAACGCTGATCAGGGAGGACGGCTGCGAGGGCGATGTGTTCAGTCTTGTCGGCCCTAAGCGCTATGATGTGCCGTGGAAGGAGCTGGAAGAAAAAGGCTGGATTGCTCACGCCTATTGTACGGAAATACGCATACCGCTGCCTGTCAGCAAAGAGATTGAATATGCCGCCGCCCCCTTGCGCGAAAAGCACCGGATTGCGAGCGAGAATGAAGCAAAAAACGAGATTGTCCGGCAGCTGCTTGCACGGCATACCGACGACCAAATTTTGATTATCGGGCAATATATTTCGCAGCTAAAAAAAATAGCCGAAGCGGTACATGCGCCGCTCATCACCGGAAAAACGCCGAATACCGAACGGGAAGTGTTGTACGACTCATTCAGAGCGGGCGATATTTCCGTATTGGTGGTTTCCAAGGTAGCGAATTTCGCAATCGATTTGCCGGACGCTTCCGTAGCAATCCAAATTTCCGGCACCTTCGGCAGTCGGCAGGAGGAAGCCCAGCGGCTCGGGCGTATTCTCCGCCCTAAAGAACGGGATTCGTTTTTTTACACGCTGGTAACCCGCCATTCCGTTGAAGAAGAATGTGCCGACCACCGCCAAAAATTCCTTGCGGAACAGGGCTATGCCTACTCGCTCATCACCGATGCGGATTTCGCCGCCGATACATGCATACGATAGTGTAGTAGAAGCAGCGTGAAGATTTATTTCGGGGGATAAACTCGGGTTTATCCCCTCTTATGCCGTTTTCTTTGCCTACCTTTCCTCATAAGGTTCTTAATATTTTGCTCACTATCATAGTTCCGATTTTCAGTATTTCAGTATTAAAGAGACAAAACGCCGATAGCTTGACAAAGTGCAGCATTATCAGTATATATCAATCGATATTTAGTAATATACGCGGCGTGGTGCCGTCCTCTAAAAGTCATCCGTTAAAGTAATGCGATAAAAGTCTATTTTTTACAACATTAAAGTTTTGGAGTGTCGCTGCCGATACTGGACGCGGAATACTCTTGATACAGTGTTGTCCGTAAAAAAGTGCGTTAAGTACATAAAGTTGTGAGGGATACGGTTGGTTTCCTCTGAAAAATGAATGATTTGTTGCGAAAGCCGTATATACGAAGCTTTGATGGCGCAAAGGAGTTATGTATGAAAAAAACACACGTAGGACAAACGGTACGGGCCGCTACACTACTGGTATGCTTTATAGCCTTATTGACAACGTGTAAAAACAACATCGGTATGGGCGGAACGGTTGATATCAATCCGCCGACGATTAGAAACGATAGTGTGTATCCTCCGAATAATGCGATCATTAAAGGGGCGTTTACGCTGGCTGTTAAAGTGGACGACGATACGGGAGTTAATGCCGTTACGGCCGTTATTACAACTGCAGATGCTCACAATTCAAAAATCAATATCGGTGATTCTTTTTTAACGCAGCCTTCTTCCGATGATGAGTATTGGACGTTAGATATAGACCCGAAGGGACAATATCCGATCGGTGACGGCGCCTATAAAGTAGAAATTCAGGCAACGGATACCGCCGGTAAAGTGTCGACGATAACCAGTGCCTTTACAATAGACAACACTCCGCCGCTTTTAGTGTTGGATCGCCCGAGTACGGCGGTATTAACCCCTTCTGCAAGCTATAAAGACGGTGATACCTTCGGTGATGCTTTTTGGCTGATCGGCCAAGTATATGATAAAAGTCCGGTAGCAAAACTGGAAATAACGGCTGCTCCGGTAGGCGGAGGTACGGAATATACGCAAGTAATCAACAATGTACCTGCAAATATCCGGCTAAAGGTAGATTCTTTTTCCGAAGATAAACTAAAGTCAAAATTCTACTGCGCACTGTATGGTACCAACCAAAGCGCCGGCAAGAAGAGCTTTCGGTATTCATTAAAGGTTACCGATAATGCACGGGAGTATAAAAATCCTGCAGATAATGCCGGCAGCGGTGAAGGAAATACGAGTAATATCTACTATTTAAAAGATGACATTGATCAAAAGGTAATGCGTAACCGGCGGCTGCAGGATATATATGCGGTATTGTACGGTGCACGTCCCGAATCGATAACGGCTGAGGATGCGGCGACGATTAAAGCTGAGCTTGCAAACCCTGCCAATCGGATTGGAGGGAAGGGGCGAACAGGTGTTTTTGGACTTAATCCTGCATTAAACCCGACTTTTGCGGTAATAGGCAAAACTCCTTCTAGGGATGTGAGCGGGGCGCTTACTCCGGAATTTTCAAAGTTTTATGAAGGAGCTTCGCTGCAAGTACGGTTTTCCCGGAACTTGGATGATGTTGCACTAAAGCCGGTTGATCCTGTAGCCCCTGTAAATGATCCCTATCAATTTTACCTTGTGAAATGGGAAACATATAAAGGATATAGCAGTGATCCTTCTTTTAATATCAATGAGGATGCAAGCAGACCCGGTATCGTCCGGATTCAAAGAACGGCTGTTGAAACGCAAGACGGCAGTTATGTATTTACCATACCGGTTTATAAGACAGGAGAATTGGAATATAATAAGAATTATGTTCTTTTGGTAAGCGGAAAAGATATTGACGGACATGAATTAATTGCCGTACAAAACGAAGATGGGGCAAATCTGTACGGTATTAAATTAAGCAGTACCAATGAGCCGCCGGAAGTTACCGTTACGGAAATCAACGGAAATACAAACGTTACGGAACGCATCTTTGTAAAAGAAGGTGGTTCGGTCAAGTTTAAGATAAGGCTGAATAAACAAGCGAGCGTAACTCATAAGCTGATAGGGGCTCACTCCTCTTTTACTCCGTCGGCGGCTTTGTATTCTGCTGTCCCTAATGAGCATGAGATTGAAATTCCTGCTTCCGAATTTGATCAAGGGGAAGACGGCAGTTATCGATTGACTGTAAAAGCGGAAGCGGATGGGGCGGAATCTTTTGAGCAAACCTACCATATTTTCTACGACGTGAAGGACCCGGAAGTACGGATAACTGAGCCTTTTGGAAATCTGTATGGAACCCAAGGAACGGGCTTGGTGATTAAAGGCACGGCATTCGATGCCGGTTCCGGCTTAGCGGATACGAATCCGGTAACGGTAACGCTTACGAAAGAAGACGGAAGCAATGTTTCGGTAACCTTTGCAACAGATAAAAAGCGAGAAGCTTGGGAATTACAGCCGATTAATCTTCCGGAAGGAACGTATACCCTCACCGTTACCGCTAAGGATAAAGTCGGGCACCCAAAAACGGAAACGCTTACCTTTACGTATGACAAGGCAGTGCCGGTAATTAAAGATATAAAGATTGACGACAAAGATAATTTCCCGGTCATTAATAAAACCGGTACGTTTAAGGTAAAGGGTACTGTTGAAGAAACGTATGGTATTAAGGACGATAAAATAAAAATAGGAAATGAGGAGTATACGTTTTCTTCTATAGCTTCTTCTCCCTATTTCTTTGAAAAAGAGCTGACCCGTGCGGAAGGCAGCTATGATATTGTCATTACCGTTAAAGACAAAGCGAATAACCAAACTTCTGAGACGAGAACGGTGATAGTTGATAAAACGGCGCCTGTGTTTGAGAGTATAAAAATAGCAACAACAGAGAATGTTCAAAACGGAAACTCAATAACTACGAATTCTGGTACAGTGGCGATCAAGGGAAAAATAAAAGAGACGGGAAGCGGTGTTAAAAAACTTGAGTACCAAGTTGAAGGAGATTCTGACTGGAAAGAGCTATCTGCGGCAAATAAGACTGACGGCTATTATTTTGAAGGTTCTGCCGATATCCCTGTAAATACCGCAAAAAAACTGTTTTTAAAAGTAACGGATAATGCGGATTGGATTACGTCATGGGAATGTAGGGTAACGGTAGTGCCTCCTGCGGTTATTCAGTGGAAATTTGGGCTGGAGAATAACAGCTCTCCAAGCGGTACGGTTCAACAAAAGGCCGGTATGTGGTACGCGAAAGGGCAGTTTAAAGTAAAGATCGGCGGTGTTTCGAATCCGGTACCGAGTGATGATGCAATTACTGTGAAGATCGAAAAGAAAGATGCTTCCGGGACTATTGCTCCTAGTAGCTTCTTTGACAACTGGACAGGGAATGAACCGAAAGTTTCAACAACCGATACGTCAAAAAAGTATCCGGTAAAATCAGGTCTTGCTGACGGTACATATACTATCACAATAAAGGCGAGCAATAATCAAGAGCAATCGCTCGAGTTTACGGTAGACGGAACTAAGCCTACGATTACGCCGGCTTCTTCCGGCAACGGGGTATTACCGGCCAACAATGCATGGGTAAATAGCAAAACGCTGTATGTGAGCGGAACGGCAACCGAGACTGGTTCCGGTATTGAAAAAATAGCAGCTACTGTAAACGGTGTCTCAACAGTGTTGGGCGCTGATTTGTTGGGTACTAATTTAGCGTGGTCAGGGTACCTGACGCTTAACGAAGGCGACAATACGGTACAGTTTACGGTAACCGACAAGGCGGGGAATACCGCAAGCGCGCCGACGACAGCGAGAACGATAAAAGTGGATACCGACCGACCGACGATTACGCTTACCGTTCCTGCAGATGGGCAGGCGCTGATAAAAGATTCAAATTACACGGTAAAGGTTACTACTAATGATGTCGGAAGTTCGGGCATGGAAAAAGTAGAGTACGCTACAACGGTGAACTTTGCCTCACCGCAGACTGAAAACACGAGCGGCGGCGTTGCGACAATCAATTTGACCGGCATACCCGCAGATACAACCTATTATTTCCGTGCGGTTGATAAGGCAAGAAATAAGTCGGATTCTGTGCAGGTTTCCATACAAAAGGATAGTACAGCGCCGGTGATTAATGTGATATCGCCTGTCGGGGAGTATATTTCGACACGGAAACCGAAATTTGAAGCGTCAATTACGGACCGTTCGGGCATAAAGGATGGTACCGCAAAGGTGCACTATAAGAAAAACGGTGAAACTTCCGTAACGGAACAGTCTCTGACGGGAAGCGGCGGTTCCTACAGTTTTACGCCGCCAAGTGATCTTGATGGGAATAAATATGAGTTCTGGTTCAGTGCGGAAGACAAGGCTGGAAATAGCACTGAAACACCGCATAAGACCGTAACAATAGACACGGACAATCCTGTTTTGGCGGATGTAACAGTCGACGGAAAAGGGAATAGTACAGTATATATTAAACAAGGTGTAAGCACTGTCGCCGTAACAGGAAAGGCAACGGATACGAACGGCGTAGCAAAGGTAGAGATACTGGAAGGCGGCGCTGTAAAAGGGAACACGACCACTATTAGTACCTCAGACCATACATGGACAATTAATTTGAACGGCGCTAGTCTTGGTAGCGGTACCCACCAACTGACGATACGCGTGACGGATAAGGCCGGAAAGATTGCCGAAGTACAAAGAACGGTTACGGTAGATAGTGAAAATCCATCCGTTACATTCGACAGTCCCCGGAATAATCAAATAGTCAATAAAATAATAACGATTAAAGGAACTGCGAGCGATAATAATGGATTACAATCCGTTAAAATTGTAAAAGTTGTCGGCAGCATCGAAAGTGATTTAACCGGCGTTTCCGCCAGTTCGGGTCAAGATCCGTCCGATCCTGAAACTTCTATGGATAAGGCTCTATTTAAAGGAACGAAAGCCTATAATTGGCAGTTTGACCTTGATACGAATAGAACGGAGTATCCTAATGGTCCTCTTACACTGAAAGCTATTGCAACCGATGCGGCGGGGAATACAGAGGTAAAACTACTTACGCTCAACGTGGATCAGAATAGCGACAGACCGCAGATTGTGATAACAAATTTAACATCGCTAAATGCCGGTACGTATCTAACAGCGAGTACCCTCAATTTTGTTATCATTGACGATGACGGTGAAATAGAGGATGGAAAATTTGAAATAACTTCAGAGCCTGCCAATGCAGGAACGCTGACAAAAACAGTGAGCGG
>CAJPTT010000051.1 GCA_905373565.1 uncultured Treponema sp.
CCTGTAGGGTCAACCGCAATCGGGATAAAACTTGTAGGATTTGCTTTGGAGTCGGCAGCGGCGCCGGATTCACTATCGTTTGCAGACAAAATAGCTGCGGCTTGTTCTTTTGCAATAAGGCGCGCTTCGATCCCTTCTATTGTGCAATGCCCAAGCCTAACGGCTTCGCTGAACGCAACGGTACGGCGAATGGCGGAAGGGTTTTCGGTTTCCAGTGCAAGGACACGAAAATCGGAGATATGGATTGCTGCGAGTACCCCGCTGGCCAAATCGCCTGCCCCGCGCACGATAATAAGCGGTGCGGATTGCTTCATGTTCGCTCCTCGGCGCAATACAGAGTACAAAACAGGTACCACGCGCCTTAAAAAAAAGCCCGTTCGGGTGAAAAACCGCTTGCATAATATGAGTAAGCCGCAGCGGTTTGTTCATCTTTGCAGTAGTAATGTTCAAAAATCGTTCGGGACGGTGTACCCATGCCTCATTCACCGGTTTACCGAGCGTCCGTGTGGAAATAAGCCCCACCGTCTTTGTGGTTCGAGGATGAATAACCGGCTCTGTATCGTTCCACCCCTTAACCGCCCGCCGTTTACTGCCGTCCGCTTCAATTAAAACGACGTCGAAGCTGTTGCAAAGCCCGTCGATCACCTCTGACGGCGGAGCGCTCAGTTTTTCCCCTTGCTCTATGCCGCAAAAGTATACGGCGGAAGAAAGCCGTTTTTTTTCGCGTACGCCCATTTTTGTCGTAGTAGTTACCGCAACGCGCCAGCCTGCCGCGGCAAGTTCATTTGCTGTTGTGAGCATAGAAGTGGTTTTACCTCCGCTGCCGATAAATGAAACGACATCGCCGCGGCAGATATGGAGTGTTTCCGTGAGAGCGCATATACTTCTGCGATTAAAATTGCGGATACGGCATAGTCGATCTATGCGTGACGACATGCTCTACATCCGAGAATACGGACATGTTTGTCCGTTTTACCGCGATCAAACAGCCGTGCAATGAGGTATGAATCGGTCGGAACGGGGGCTTTACAAACGGGACAAAAACGGTCGGCATCGGGTTCTATCATCGGATAACAATGCGGGCATCCGTAAATGGAACAGAGGTTATCTCCACCGTCCGACGGATATACCTTTGTTTTCAGCTGTTCGCCTTTTTTTAATATTGTGCAGCAAATAGGGCAGACTCCGGGCGCCCCCGGTTTTCCTTTCGGTAAATATTTGGAAACTTCATTTTTTTGGCTTTTAGGAGTGAATAAAAAATAAGCGACAATCGCTAATAGTATACCGATAAACACCAATATGAACCATGAAAAAGGTGAAAGAAAAGTGCCCATATCAATAAGATACACGATTCATAGACTTGCGGCAACCTATAAAACACAGTATACTTTATCAGTGGCAGTGTTATATATAGTCGGAACCCCGATTGGAAATTTAGGCGACATTACGGTACGGGCATTGGAAATTTTCAAAGTAGTCGACTATATTGCTTGCGAGGATACGCGGCACACGCTGGGCCTTTTAACGCATTTTGAGATACGGAAGCCGCTTATTTCTTGCAGGGCACAGAACGAAGCGGAAGCGGCGCAGAAGATTATCGGTCTGTTGGCCGACGGCAAGGATATTGCTTACGCGAGCGATGCAGGGACACCGGCCTTGAGTGATCCCGGAGCGATTCTTGTTAAGCTGGTGCGCGAGGCAGGGTATCCCATAGTACCCATTCCGGGCGCTTCCGCGTTTGCAGTTATGATCAGTATTGCAGGAACGGGCGACTCTTCGGTGCTTTTTGAAGGCTTTTTATCCCCTAAACAGGGGCGAAGAAAGCGGCGGCTGCAGGAGCTTTTCGGTATGCAAACGGGTTTCGTACTCTACGAATCCCCGTTTAGGATTATCAAGCTCTTACAGGATATTGCCGATATTGACAACAAGAGGCAGGTTGTTGTCGGCCGTGAGCTGACAAAGCTGCATGAAGAAATTTTATCCGGTTCGGTATCGGATATTTTACATATATTACAGGAGCGGCAATCGATAAAAGGTGAGTTTTCGGTTTTTGTATCCGGGAAGGCTTAATTTTTTCGATAAAAGTGCCGATATAAGGTATGGAAGGCGGAAAAAACATGACGATTGATAGACTAAATGGAATTGATCCTGTAAAACCTGTACACCCTATTCAGCGGGCGCAAAGAACCGAGGCAGTCGGTAAAACCGATGCCGTTTCCGTTTCAAACGAAGCACGGGTATTATCGGATGCTAACATCGCATTGGAAGCAGTTCGAAATGCACCCGATATCCGTGAAGATAAGGTTGACGAGGTAAAGAAAAAATTTGCAGATCCTTCATATATAAATAATGCTCTGTTGGAACTCGTTGCTGACAAGATATTAGACGATTACGGCCTCTAAAAGAGTGCGGCACATACCCTGCCGGTATTGTGCCGTTTCGATGCGGCTTTAAACGCCAGTATATTTTCTCCCGAAAAACCTGAAATAAAGGCGGAATACGAGTATGTCTAATTTTACCTTTAAACTTTCATCAAATATTATCCTCGGAAGTTACTCCATAGCAAAAATAGGCGCGGAAGCCGTTCAATTCGGAAAAAAATTTTTATTTGTTGTTGATCCGCTGATGCATGAAACCGGTATTGCGAAAAAAGTTATTGATGCGTTGGAAGAAAGGGGAATATCAGTTCTTGTATTCGATGGAGTAAAACGATCCGCCGACTCCGATATCATCGAAAACGCATTGGGACTTGCACGCGGAGTTTTTATCGATGCCGTTATCGCTTCGGGAGGCATGGGGCCGGTCGCAGTAGGCCGTGCCGTTGCCTCGCTGTACAATGAAAGTGGTTCCATCTATGATTTTATTGAAGGCAAACCCTGTACGGCGGAACCGTTACCGTTTATCGAAGTCCCTACGACATGCCGCGAGCCGTTCACCTTTACACCATTCAGCCCGATTGTTGATGCACGTTCACGAAAAATTCATTTATTAAAAGTAAGGAAAGACCTTAATAAGCTCTGTGTGTTTGATACCGCCTGCTATTCAAATCTTGCGCCGAATGCCACGACTGCGACTATTCTTCAAGGTGTAGGTATCGCTTTTGAGGGCTATATTTCCTCAAAAACAAATTTTTTGTCGGAAACGATTTTAGGAAAAGCAATCGATCGATTCTTGTTGTCGCTTGACCCGCAACATGGACGTTCCACCGGCGCTTCCCGAGAAACGGTTATTGCGGAAGCCGCCTGTTTAACTGCCGTCGGTATTTCTTTTTCCAGCCCCGGATTAGGCAGCGCCATCGCCCTTGCATGTGCAAGCCGCTATAACATTTCCAGCTCGGTAGTCGGGACAATCCTTTTGCCGCATCTCCTTATAAATGCGCAAACATCGAGCCTCGATAGGCTTGTAAAAATCGGGCGGATGATGAATGCCGATACAGTCAGTGTCGATCCTCTTGCCGTAGCAAAGAACGCTATCGAAGAAATCCGCCGCCGTTTGGCTCAAGCTAATCTGCCCACTCGTTTAAAAGATATCGGTCTATCCATTGAGCAGCTGGTTGCTATTTCCGAAGATGCCGTTTCGTTAAGCTTTATGAATTATATTCCCAAACCGATGCGGAGCGATGATATATTTGAACTGCTTAAACAAGCATATTAACGCATGATCGAGCTTTTTAAGCTTGTCCGGCTTCCTTCTAACCAAAAGATACGCAAGATTATTAAAATCCTTGAAATGCTTGAATCCGAATGCGTTGCATACCCATCGGATTTATCGTATTCGGCCGTTCCTCTCTCCTGTGATTCATTTTATATTGAAGGTCTTTGTGCACACCTTGCGTCGATATATTCGTCCGATTCCGTTATTACCGCTGCCGTCAAAACCCATATTTCAGCATTACGTGCGGAAACGCTGACCGCCGGAGATTACCGTGTACTGTTTAATACGCTGCGCCATGCGCTGTACCGGCAAAGCGGCGTACAGCCCTCCGAATGGGATTTAATCGCTCCGGGACTGCGCTACGGAACCAATGTACCGAAGTACGATACAACCGAGCCGAATCCGGTAATGCCTGATGCAGAAACACAGATCGGCGCACCTCCGGCAGCGATTCCGGTAACGCGCCCGTTTTATCCGGGTGTCTATGTTTACGCCGAAGATATTCGTGCGCCCTTTAACCTCGGTTCCATATTCCGCACTGCAGAGGCTTTCGGCGCAGAAAAGCTGCTCTTGTCGGAAGGCTGTGTTTCGCCCGAACAACCCCGTGCGCAGCGTTCGGCGATGGGGTGCACCCGCTTTTTGCCGTGGGGGTATTGTCCGCTTGAAGCTTTACCGAACGGACTTCCCGTCTTTGCGCTTGAGACCGGCGGTACTCCGATTACCTCTTTTTCGTTTCCCAAACAAGGCATTGTGCTGCTCGGCTCCGAAGAACTGGGGCTTAGCGCAGAAGCCCTCAAAAGGGTTTCCGCCGGTATTGTCAGCATTCCGATGAAGGGCATCAAGGCTTCGCTCAATGTCGCAGTCGCATTCGGTATACTTATGCAATACTGGGTAGCCTCTTTCTTTTGAAAATATACGGCGCATCTGCGGCGTAGCAATTACGCGACGAAGCTTTCCAGTTCGTGCTGATGTCCTATCGTCTGCAGCCGTTCGAGCGCTTTCTTTTCGATTTGACGGATGCGTTCTTTGGTTAAGTTAAAACGAACCCCTACTTCTTTTAACGAAAGCTGCTCATGTCCGTTTAAGCCGAAGCGATAACGGAGAATTTCAGCCTCCCGTTCAGTCAATGAAGCGAGCAGGGTATCGATATTTTCGCGTAAATCGATATCAAGCGCATAGGCTTCCGGTTGCATATAGCGGGTGTCTTTGACAAAATCCCCCGCGCTTGCAGCGCTGTTATCATTAAATATCGGAGCATCCAAAGAAACGGGATCACGCGCTGCATTCATAATTGTCCGTACCATTTCGGGTTCAATGCGGAGATCCTGCGCGATGGCGGTCAGCTCCTTATCTTCCGGTTCGGCTCCGCTCTTTCCCATAAGTTTACGCGCTTTTTCAATCTGTACCAATTCATTCGCTCTGTTCAGCGGAAGCCGAATCATACGCGATTTTTCGCAGATAGCTTTCAAAATTGCTTGCCTAATCCACCAAACCGCATACGAAATGAATTTATAGCCCTTATCGGGATCAAAACGATCGGCAGCATTCATCAATCCGATATTGCCTTCGCTGATTAAATCCATAATCGGGATATTCTTATTCTGATATTTTTTTGCGACATTGACGACAAAGCGCAAGTTCGATTCAATCAGTATTTTTTTTGCCTTTTCATCACCGGCAGCAGCGGCTTTTGCATATTTTACTTCGTCTTCTACCGACAGCAACGGTATTTTGTTTATCTCTCTTAAATAGGTTGCAAAGATATTATTATCTGCACGCGTATTTCGTATTTTTTCCATAGATTACTCCTTGCAAATGAAGTGTACGATGTTCCGGAGCAATGCAGCGGAAATTTACCGGTTAATGAGGCTTCTGATGATCACCTTACTTAAACCGTGTATATCAATTATTAAAGCAAACACTATGCCAACTTTTTCAAGACAAAATACGGCACGGTGAAAAAGAAAAAACCGTAAAAACATCGTATTACGGACATTTTGGACGCGGAAGCATAAAAAACGGAAAAAACCTTGCCTTTTTATATCTTTGTTTGTATATTTAACATAGCCTTATATGGCTTAAATGACACACTCAGTATGAATAACATTAAAACTGAGTTAAATTGACACAGCCATGTTCGGTTAAAATGCCCCCGGATGTCAGCGGGGCATATTTTTTACTACCGAAAAGTACACTATGATAGGAGGTTCTTACATGAAAGTACGGCCATTAGCAGACCGTGTTTTAGTAAAGGTCGATAAGGTAGAAACTAAAACCGCAAGCGGAATTATTATTCCCGATACCGCACAGGAAAAAACACAAACGGCAGTTGTCGCTGCCGTCGGCGATGATAAAGAAAAGATTAAGGTGTCAGTCGGTCAAAAAGTGATGCACGATAAATATGCAGGAACACAAATTAAGATCGACGGCGAAGAGTACCTGATTTTAAAAGCAGGCGATATTGTCGCGGTCATTGAATAACCGTTACACCGATATTACAACGCAGAATGTAGATGAAAAACGGCAGGGATTAACCTTGCCGCACGAATAAACCGGTATGGCCGACAGGCATACCGGTTATTTTTTTATACGGTAAACGTTTAAGAATGTTTTAACGGCTTATTTTTTACTAGCGGCCTTGTTCCAAATAGCGCGGGGTAAAAATCTTATCGGGTATATTCATATTATATTGCATCTTTATAATGTGGATGATTGTCGCCGTATTTGTTGCGATGGTTGTCATTTTAGTGATACGCGGGGTATCCACGCCTTGGGTTGCTTCGTAATTGCTCATTTCCATTATTTTTACCAATACGTTTTTCCGGTCATAAAAGGCAATTTTTACCAGATGCTTGGTATTTTTTTCTACCCATACGTTGGTCTTGGAATATTCGGACTTCGTATCCTTAGGGACACCCTCAATGACATAGCACAGAACTCCGCCGTATTCTTCTTCGCGCAACATTTTGTATGTGTCCAAACTGCTATCCCGCTGCAAATACGATATATCGTTATATGAAAAGTCGGTGCCGAGGAAACTTTCGGTACCTTCCGATTCACCGGTAATCCGGCGCACTTTACCGAGCGACGGCAGATAAATCCGCTGATCGGTAATGCCGTCTTTTGCAATCATCAAAAAACGTGTTCCCTTTACATTTGCAGGCGCTTTGATTTCCAAAAAAGTACGGTGATCGTTTTCTTTTTGTACGGAATATTGGTCAACTAACAGTTCCGCCATCGTCGTGCCGTTTCGTTGGATTTCCATCTTTGCCCGCGTCCCGATTGTTTCAATCGTTATTTTGGACGGAGCGCCTTTCATAATGGATTCTGCGGTTTCCTCGGCAGCAAGAACAGCGCCGCTGCATAGTAATAAAGAACAAAATATCAGTAATTTTTTCATCATTATCCTCCTTGATGAGTTTACACGTCTGCAAAAAGAGAAAGCGTTATCGAACGGTAAGATACCGTCGAAAGCAATGGGTTGTACGATATTCCGCTATTTTATCGAACCGTCTATCATTCCTTTAATGATATACCGCTGGGCGAAAAGATAGAGGATAATAATCGGCAACATCGCTATCAGTGTTGATGTTAAAATCAAATCCCATTGCTTGAGATACGATCCGGCAAAAACCGTAATTGCCAGCGGAAGCGTTTGTACCGCGCCGTTCGAGCTGAGTACCAGCAGCGGCAGCAGATAATCATTCCATATCCAGATTCCGTTCAAAATGAGCACGGTAATGATGATGGGCTGCAAAAGCGGGAAAACGATTTTAAAGAAAATCAGCGCATAAGGGCAGCCGTCTATCGTAGCGGCTTCTTCCAGCTCGTATGGAATATTTTTGATAAATCCGTGAAAGATAAAAATAGACAGCGGACAGCCGAAGCCGAGGTAGGCAAAGACGATGCCTTTCATCGTACCCAAAAGCGGCAAATGAAGAAATTCCCCCATAATTCGCATCCATCGAACCATCGGATACATCAGCACTTGGAATGGAATAACCATAACCATCACAAAAAGCATGAACACCAGCCGTGAAACCTGCCCATCGTTGCGGACAAGCACCCATGCGCACATCGAAGAAAAAACCACGATAACGGCAAGACTGAGAATGGTGACGGATGCGCTGTCAAAAAAAGCCGATACGTAGTTGACACTTTCATTGGTAAAAATAGCGGCCATATTTTTAAACAGTTGCCCCCAGTGTTCGGGCATTCCCATTGCGTTGTTAATAATCTCTTTTGAGGTCTTCGCGGAGTTAAGAACCACCATCCCGAAAGGAAGCATAAACAGTATAAAGAAAATAAAGGCAACAACGCTTAGCACCGGATGTTTTGTTCGGTTAATCGGTTTCATTACATTTCCACCTCTTTACGCTTGTTGACGGACACTTGAATTGCGGAAATAACGGCGAGGACGGCAAAGAGAATAACCGCTTTTGCCTGCGCTTCCGCCATCCGGTTTGCGGTTGCCGTGTCAAAAATATTCATAGCTAAAAGCTGACTGGCTTTAATCGGTGTACCGAGGAACCGCGTTGCAGGCCCTCCGCTGGTCAATGTAAAGTTCATATCAAATTGTTTAAATGAAGAGGTCAGCGTCAAAAATAATGAGATAGTAAACGCGTTTGCCATCATCGGAATGATGATATGGAAAATACGCCGCATGTAATTAGCGCCGTCTATTTGTGCCGCTTCCAATAGTGAACCGGGGATACTCTGAATAGCGGCAATAAAAATGAGCATGATATAACCGGAATACTGCCATACATTGACCGCCGACATAGTCCAAATAACGGTAGCGGGGCGGCTTAACAGTGATGATTGCAGAAAGTCAATCGCAAATGCGTTACCGAAGGCGACAACCGCATTATTAAATATGAATTGCCAGATATAGCCGAGGACGATGCCTCCGATCAGATAGGGAATAAAAAAGCCGATGCGGTAGAAATTTTTGAACCGGATATTCGATGTTACAAACAATGCCAGTATAAAACTTACCACATTGACCAGTACCAGATTGATAACCGTGTACAGTACGGTGATTAAAAACGAGTACATAAAATCGGGAGCGGTGAAAATCGTTTTAAAATGAGTAAACCCGACAAATTTTACCGTGTCGCGGACGCCGTTCCAATCGGTCATTGAATAACACACGCCGAATCCGAACGGAATGATGATAATCATCACAAAGGCAAAAAGGCACGGCAAACAAAACAGGGCATTAACGATGTTTTTTTCTTTCATAGGATATTCTCATACTTACCGGAAAATACCGGAGTGCCGTTAAAAGGTTTCGCGATCAAGCGATGCTTGCGGCATAATAAAGAAAAGAGCGCCGGTTTGTCTATAAGAAATCTCTAAAAAACTCAGGTTAGATGTTTAGAGGTTCCCGATCGCGATTACCGCATGGATAAACCGGCGCCGTATTGCTACGGTGATCCGTTACATATTGGGAAGCGACATAATCGCTTTTTTCATATCGGCAACAAATTGATCAAAATTATCGGGATTTTGAGCAAATAGATCGAAAATCGGGCCGAATACGTTCTGTCCGGCGCCGTCGGGCATCATTCCGAAGAATACGCCGTAGTTGCCGCCTTGCGCATTTGCCGCCATTAAAGCGCGGCTCAGTTTCCCCTCGGGCTGGAGCTTTACCGATTTAAATGCGGGGATCATACCGGCAGCTTCTACCATGTATTTATGCCCTTCCGGCGTTCCGGCGATAGAAGCTAAGAACGCTTTTGCGGCAGCGGCATTCGGACTTTTTGCATTTACGCAATAGAAACTGGGGGCAAATACATACAGACCTTTTTCTTCGGCGTCAAGGAAAGCATGAGGCGCGTAGCCCATTTCGAAAGAAGCTCCGAGCTGCTTTAAGTTGGGATCAACCCAGTTACCCTGATGCAGGAATGCGGTTTTTCCCTGAGCGAATGCCGCAACCTGTTCGTCATAACTGCCGTTTTGAAGAATTTTTTTGTCGGCATATTTGAACAAAAGCTGTACATACTTTGCGTATTGCATAAAACGGGCTTCATCAACCTTGCCCTTCAAACCGGCTTGAATAACGGAGGTATCGTCCGCAGCCAAGCCGCCGCCCCAATAACACGAGAAGTTATGGAGCGCAATCGACCACCACATATTTCCCGCCACGGAGGCAGCCATGGAAACAACCGCATTCAACCCCAGTTCGGCTTTCTTGGAATCAAGCAGTTTAAACGCTTTTTCATACGCCTTGCGTGTAGTCAGCGTGGAAGGATCGATACCGGCTTTCTTTAAAATTTCGGCATTGTATGCCAACCCGAATCCTTCAACCGCAACCGGGAAGCCGTACACTTTCCCGTTTTGCTTAAATGCGACATCGGTGTCCTGTACCCACGGCTGATCGCTTAAATCCGCAATATAATCTTTCCACGTATTATATTCGCCTTGTCCGGTAATAACAAAAATATCGGGCATCTGCCCCGATTGCAGTTTCGCTTTTAACGCTCCGGCGTAGTCACCGCCGCCGCCGAGTGTTTCAACTTTTACGGGGCTTTCGGGATGAGCTGCGGAA
>CAJPTT010000052.1 GCA_905373565.1 uncultured Treponema sp.
GAGGAAGGAAGGCAACCGCTAAAAATATTTTTAATGCGGTTGCCCTGCTTTAGAATTTGCCTATATCAGTTGGCGCGATTCAGAAGATTTCTTAAAATAATTTATTGTTTCGGATTTATACATGCAGAATAGGAGCTATTTTAAATGAAAAATGCTGTTATATATGTACACGGAAAAGGCGGTTCCGCAGACGAAGCAAATCATTATAAAAAACTTTTTGATGAAGATTATGAAGTTATAGGTTTCGATTATAAAGCGGAATTACCGTGGCAGGTGAAAGAAGAATTTCAAAACTATTTTGATTTTATCGCTCCAAACTACAGTGAAATTTTATTAATCGCAAACAGTATAGGAGCTTATTTTTCTCTGATTTCTTTATCGGAAAAGCCAATCACAAAAGCCCTGTTTATTTCGCCCATTGTCGATATGGAAAATCTAATCTTAACTATGATGAAAAAGGCAAAGATATCCGAAGAAGAACTGAGGGCAAAAAAGATAATCAGTACTTCTTTCGGCGAACCATTATCGTGGGAATATCTTTCTTTTGTCAGGAACAATCCTATAACATGGAACATTCCTACCGGCATTCTTTACGGTAAAAAAGACGATATGACTTCTTTGGAAACAATAACGAATTTTGCACATACAATAAACGCGAGCTTAACGGTTTTTGATAGGGGCGAACATTGGTTTCATACGAAAGCGCAAATGAATTTTTTAGATACATGGGTTAAAAGATTCATTCAGTAGATCAAATCATATCAAGCTTACCTCGCGTAGTTCGGTAACAGCATTTTGGTCAAGATGTATTTTTCCGGCTAATGCAAAAAGCTTGTTTGTTTTTAGGCTTTTGCTTGATCGGCATAATTTTCAGTAAAATTGTATTGCGCAGATTCAAACAGTTTGATGAAGGTTGATACTGATGCCAACAATGGTTCCGGCAGCATTTTTACTTGTTTAATAGGGATTTTGTGAGGGATGGAGAGAACTAGGTAGTTCATATCATTAGCAATTATTCACCTTAGTGATGCAATCTCATAATTACCGATTTTCAAGGGAATAGGGGGTATTGAATCCCAAGCATCTGGATAGCAATAATTAGGTGCCACGGGATTAGCTGCAATAATTTTCTTTAGCTCATCAATTGAGCTCACTCCAAATAATGGAAGTATTTTCTCACAGTATTCTTTTGAGGACAATCTGACCCATAGGCTCTCAGAATTATTTGCATAGATATACGATAAAGCAAACCAATACCTTTCATAATCAGAAATCTTCAACGCAAAAGACATTTGGGTTAAAAATATATCTGTTTCTGCAAAGATTCTTTTGTTATGATAGGTTCTTTAACTCTGGAAACTATGATATTTGCAGTTTTTGAAATTAAATTTTCTTTGTGTCTATAAGTAGCATCAAGTACGTTTGAATAGCACCTAAACTGGACAAAAGAATAGGGCTTTATATTTTGCACCTGAGAAGTTCTCCCTTGTAAATGATAAGTATGTGTTAGTATATCATGAATTAATGAATATTTTTCATAATATCTAAGATAGGCAATCGTACATACAAATAACTCCCAAATAAATATTGTATAATGCTCAAAGGAGCTCTCTCTCCATGAATTAATCCCTTTATCAACCAACATTAATTTGTTATATGTTGTTTCAAAGAGATTATAGATAAATAATTTGACATCTTGTGAAGAGAAAAGCATCTCCTTAAGAAAATCTAAATAACTATCACGCAATGGTTTCATAGCATCTATCTTCGAAATAATTTCAGCAGCTATAAAACTTCTATCCGAGTTTGCAGTGTCTATTGTAAATTCTTTTACCTTTGCTGAAAAAATGTGCGGAAATTCAACAACGATCTCGTTTTTTCTAAACTCATTATTTGAAGTCCTTAAAATAGTAATTCTGCTCTGAAGTTTGCTTATATCTACCGAACTATTTTTTAACCATTCTGGTTTTGAACCAAGTTTTGGTTTGGAGATAAGTGGTTCATTATAAATATGCCGTATAAGTTTTTCATATTCACTTTCATAGTTATTTTCATCCGAAAAATCAAAGTAAATTCTCGATTTTATATAAACAGGCACAGTAGGACTTACATCTTCATTTTTTTCTAAAATAAGCGGTAAAAACTTCTCTTGTTTTACATCTAAATCAATGTAGCCAAGCTCTTTAGCAACATCAATATAATCTTTTAATGTCCATTTGTTAAATTGCCTTACACTTCCCGTTGCATTATCTTTCGGACTAGATTTTGCCGTGTTGAAGCTTTGAAGAGCTATTGCCGATAAAACACCTTCTAACACCGAACCACATAAAAAGATTGTAGCTAAAGGCGCATTATTTTTTGCACATTGATCTATTTCATCGATCCTTTGTTGGATTATTGGCAATAAACGTGATTCTATTGGCAGTTTTGAAATATTTAACTGTCCAATTTTAATATTGATAAATTCTTCTTTTGTTTTTTCTGTAGGTATATCTTGCTTAAATGAATTTCTAAAATCAAAATTTACTTTTCGAAAACTTACTTTGTTTCCTGAAACAACAACATTCCAACCATCATATGCTAGATGTTTATTAAACTCTTCAACTAATTGATATAGCAAATCAACTCTGCCAATAAAGTTATTAGGTGCAAAAGCAGCTTTAATACATTCGTCAATTCCTGATGTTCCATTTAGATGCTTTATATTTTCTTCCGTATAAATATATCGAGATGGGAATCCTGGACCATAACAGTCATGAAATCCAAGTGCGTTAAAGAAATCTACTAATTCAGAACCTTTTCTATACTGAGATTTTTCATTAATAATTTGAGTTAATTCTTTTATCGTTTTCAGACCAAGATTCATTTCTTTTTTCTCCCTCCAGAATCTTCACTTTATAATCTATTAGCCCGTACAACCCATAAACAACAGCATTTATCTGCTTATCAAAAATGTCACCCCTCTGATGCAAGAATTTCTTATCAGAATCGGAGATTACACTGTTCAGCTGATCCTGTGCAGTAATCATCCGGTCAACTAAAGCACTTGATATTATCTATATCAAAAAGGTACTTCCGTCTCTACATTATTATTCAAAAGTGAGTAAAAATAAGTGATATAACTTGCCGTTAATGCCATAATTAATTCTGCTTCTTTTTCCGATACTTTTAGACCTTTGTCTGTTGCATGGGCCACACCGGAGCCGGAATTCCTATAACCGTATATTTTTATTATTGATTCTATTATTGGTGCTGGAGCTTGCATAGTGTTCATGCCTTGTAATTTTCTAATTGCAACATCAAAATTTTTGGCAATTCCCGGTGAGAATAATGCAATTAAACTTGCTTCAAGTGCACAAACAGATTCTTTGATTGTATTTTCATAATCAGGATTTCTCATATTGTAAAAATATTCTATGGCTTTCATATAGTGTGCTCGTGTTTTCGTTAATTTAGGATCAGTTAAAACAGACATGACCTTATTTATTGATTTTGTTGTTTGGATATATCCCCTACGCATAAATATGCCTTGATTAAAATCATACCCAAGTTTTTCTTCTATCATAAGATTTTTTATTTCTTTTGTGAAATAATCTTGAACCTCCACAATACTAGTTATCTCATATTCAAAGTTACCATTAATATCATATTTATTAACACTTTCCAATTTTAAATAGAGTCTTTCAATCAATTCATAAACCTTAACCCATTCCATTTGATATAATAGCGGATGAATCTGAGCATCACTAACAATATTAATATCTCTGCATAGTCTTCCAATTTCATGATTTATGAATTGATACCTAAAGTCGTAGTTATATTCCTTATGGAGAAAATTTTTTTCCAATAAATCATCAATAACATAGTATAATCCTATTCTGGCACTTTCTGGAAAAGCATTAGTAATTATTACTGGTGATGATAAGCCCAACCTTTGTTCAAATGGAATGAAATCCATATATCTCTCCTTTTATCTTTGCGTTCTTAATTCTCCACAACCTTCACCTCATCCGCCGTCAGGCCATACAGCCCATATACAACAGTATTTATCTGCTTATCTAAAATGTCAACCCACTGTTGTAAGAATTTTTTATCAGAATCGGATATTGCACTGTTCAGCTGTTCCTGTGCGGTAATCATCTGGTCAACCAACACACTTAAATGTGCCTGCTCCGCTTCTGTTGGGACAATCAAAGGTAACTCAAGCAGCGGTTCTTTATCTACCTGAAAGTTATCCCCTTGCATTTTTCCCTTATAGCGCAGCCAGAACTTAATCACATTGGAATTTAATATGGCGGTTAAGAATTTAAGATTGAACCGTTCGGTTTTAATAACATTATAACTCTGTGAAACATAGCAATCAAAATCAGTATAGGTAAAGCACGGTTCCGCTGTTTTCCGTAATGAAACGATCTTTTCTCCTCTGAAAAATTTCTCATCCCGCGCACGGTGCAACCCATACGGTTTATTATCAGATGTAATCACTTGGATAAATTTGTCAAGATGCGCTTTGAGATTTGGATATGCTTTCATTTCGCTTTTATTTTTAAACTTTGACATTGTATATATCACCCATAGTTTATTATTTGCATTGCCGTAATATTTATGCAACTCTGTCGAAGTGTAAAAAGGTTTTACCAATTCCTTTTCTTCGGACGATAAATTGAGTGCATTATATTCATCCATCGAAAGATTGAATATACCTGTACCTTGCAGATTTTCATCACCTAATGTTAGAGCTGATGCTTTATTACAAAAATCTTGATGGACATCTATACCCGTCGTAATTTCTTTACTTTCAAAGGCAGTGTTACTTCTCTCTTTTATACACTCAAGAACGGCAAAAATTTTATTATTCAAAAAGAGAATGTATTTATCCTTGCAAGCCTCTTTTGTAATTTCCGCTTCAAATCGGGTTACATTCTCTTCTCCGTTTCCCGCTAAAAAATCAAGCGCTTCGGACAGTTCGGCGCGGGCATTATTAAACCGCGAATATTCAACCGAATAACGTTCGTTCATTTTCGTTTTTTGCATAATGTATATCATTGTTTGAATTGAGGCGGTTTCAAATACCTTATAATTGCCGAAGTCCGTATATGTTACTATCTTTGCATTATCCAATACAAAATTCCTAAACAAAGAAGCGCCCGCATTTGTTATCCAATTATTCGGAGCGATAAATCCGACTAAGCCGTTTTCTTTTGCAAACCGAATCCCTTGATATCCGAAAAAATACCACAAATCCATTTTTCCTTGATAGCAAGGATGATTGTGCAAACCTTCAAAGCATCCCGTATCGGTATATTCTTTTACATACGGCGGATTCCCAATCACGCAATCAAAACCACCGTCTGCAAATATGCCCGGGAACTGAGCATCCCAGTCAAAGGCGTTCACCTTGCGTTGTTCCTCGATGCCGAACAGTGTTAAATCCTTACCCGTGTAGTAATCCGTTCCGATAAGGCTGTTCCCGCATTTAATATTGTGCGACATATCCGGTAAAATTTTTGCCTGTATGTCGCTCGTTCTGAACAGTGCAGCCTGTCCCGTTGCGGAAAGAGCCTTGCCCTCATTTTCCAAGAGCTTCAAAAAGAGCGAAAGCTTTGTTACCTCCACCGCCTGTGCGTCGATATCCACACCGTAGATATTGTTTAGTAAAATACGTTTTTTCTCTTCAATGCTCAGCTTATACCCTTGCGTTGCTGCATCCTTGTAAATACGCCCCTTCTTCTCTGCCTGCGCACGCCGCGCTTCCGCATAATACCAATCCAAGTGCCAGTCCAGCAAATACTGATACGCCCCGACAAGAAAACTCCCCGAACCGCATGCAGGATCAACAAAACGCAAACGGCTTACATCATCAGGCGTTCTGCCTGCAAGCTTTTTACCGATTGTGTTTTCAACGATGTATTTAACGATATAAGGCGGCGTATAATACACACCCCCAGCTTTTTGTGCTTCCGGCTTTTCAAGAATTTCTATGCTGTGCCCGTTCTTCGTTTTGCGCGTAAAGCGGATAATCTTTCCTAAAAAGCGTTCATAAATGGAACCGAGTATTTCAACCGGCAGCACACTGAACTCATACTGACATTCAGGATAATAGAGCGCATTGATAATACTGATAAGCGTTTTATCCGCAACGGCAAGTTCGTCAAGCCATTGGTCGGAAGCAAACAATCCTGCATTGAATTTAGCATTCGCATTTTCAAAAAGCCGCTGCACATTTTTATAAATAGCCGTTTTTTGCTCCGCGATTTTTTTAAGCTGATTTCCTTCTTCAATTTCTTTCTAATATACTCAAAAAGAATGAATCTAAAGAAGGTAGTCATTAAAATTTCTTTTCAGGGACTTGACAATCTTGTTTTGATATAATTCCAGCAAACCCCGAGTTTTCCGGATTCTGTTTCCGACGGTTCAAGCGCCCCCGCTCCTCCTTGAAACATCAGTCTAAATATGGCAATATAAAAAGACTGGAGGCTTGTATGAGCACAAATGTTCAGGAATGTATAAAACCGATTTCATACATAAAGACAAATGCCGCTGATATGATGAATTTTGTGAATGACAGAAAAGAACCGCTTATCATTACACAAAATGGGGAATCACGGGCAGTTTTGATTGATGTTGAATCGTATCAGGAAATGAAGAATGCATTTACTTTGGTGAAAATAATGCAACTTTCTGAAAAGGATGTAAAAGCCGGAAAAACTAAACCGGCTTCGGAAGTTTTTGCAAATTTGAGAAGGTACAAGCTTGGAAATTAAAGAAGTTATTGTTTCTCAATTTGCAGAAGATGATTTGAGTGAAATTGTCGAGTATTATTTTTCTTTAAATCCAAATTATGTAGAGAATATCGTTTCAGAATTTGAAACAAATGTATTGTCTTTACAGCAGTATCCGAAACGAGGAAGAATAGTTCCTGAATTGGATCGGCAGGGCATTTCACAATATAGAGAATTAATTCAAGGGTACTATAGAATTGTGTATGAAATTTCGGAAGACAAAGTAATAGTTCATACAATTATTGATGGTCGAAGAAATTTTGAAGATATAATCATTTCAAAATTGTCTCGTTATTATGGAAACAAAATCTAACATTGTTCCAAACGTTCGTCCTTGACAAACTTTTCCGTTTAATATATACCACTGATATATATCAGTGATATAAAATACTAAAAACAGGAAAGGGGGCGGCAATGGAACAAAAAAAATTACAAACAAAAGACTTTATTTCGATAGGAATTTTTTCGCTGATTTATTCGGTTGTCGCTTTTGTTGTCGGCGGCATAGCGCAGATGACGCCGCTCACCTTTCCTTTAATGCCTGCATGTATTGCGCTGTTTACGGGTACCGTCTTTATGCTCTATGTTGCAAAAATTCCGAAGCGCGGCGCATTAACCTGCCTCGGTGTTATCGGCGGCATTTTGCTTTTTATCACCGGTATGTTTTGGATGATGAGCCTTTTTTTTGTGCTGTTCGGTATTGCGGCCGACTGTATTTGCGCGTCGGGGCATTTTCAGTCGTTTAAAAAAAATCTTACCGCATATTGCATAATGGCACTTGCTCCCTTCGGCGCATACGTTCCTATGGCGCTGCTTCCTGCACAATTTGACGCTTTTATGAAAAAAAAGGGGAACACAGCCGCCTTTGAGCAAATCATTCACACAATCGGTACGAGCGTATGGGTGCTTCCGGCAATGACTGCAATTACACTGCTGTGTGCCATCCTCGGCGGTTTAATCGGCAAACGTATTTTGCGCAAGCATTTTGAAAAAGCGGGTATTGTGTAGTTGTATGAAACTCGATCCGAGAACAAAATTGTTTATTTTGGCGATTACCGGCATAACGGTATTTTTGAACGACAATCTGTTCATTGAATGTTTGTTTGCGGTTTTTCCGTTTGTTTTGCTGTGTACGGCAAAACGGCTGAAAATTGCATTTTCCTACGGACTTTTGTTCAGTGCTCTTGTTGCGCTGCAGTACATGTTGGTGCCGCTTATGCCGGCGACGGCGGGAAGTATTGTCTATGTGTTTTCGGTATACATCAGAAAACTCATTCCCTGCCTTATGCTTGGGAATTTTTTGATTGCAACAACGCAGGTAAGCCGCTTTATGGCGGCTCTGTATAAAATGCATATTCCCAAAGGTTTTGCCGTTGCCTTGAGCATTACGCTCAGATACTTTCCGACGATGAAGGAAGAGTGGACGTTTATAAAAGAAGCGATGGCGCTTCGCGGATTGTCGACGTCTTTTCCGGCCGTACTGCGCCGGCCGATAAAGACGATGGAATACATTTACGTACCGATGTTGGTTTCCGCTTCAAAAATTTCCGATGAAATTACACAAGCTGCTGTCACGAGGGGTATCGATCACGTGCAGCGCAGAACGTGTATCGAAACCGTGCGGTTTTCCGTTTTCGATGTGCTTGTGCTGGCGGTTTACGCCGGTATTGTGCTGTTGTTTTTACGCTCAAATGGGGTACTGCCGGTATGATGGTGGAATTCAATTCGGTTTCATTTTCATATACCGAAAACGGAACGGGCGCCGTGCACGATATTTCGTTTGCAATACCGGAAGGACAATTCGTCCTTGTGTGCGGTGCAAGCGGGTGCGGCAAAACGACAATAACAAGGCTTATAAACGGACTTATACCGCATTTTTTTTCAGGCAATCTTTCGGGAAGCGTCCGCGTTGCCGGCAGGGAAACGTCCGCCACACCCATAGCGGATATATCGGATACGGTCGGATCGGTGTTCCAAAATCCGCGCACGCAGTTTTTTAATGCGGACACCGACAGCGAAATCGTATTCGGTATGGAAAATCGAGGGATGCCCGTAAACGACATTTTGGAACGCTTGGAAGCCGTAACCGCCGAGTTAAATTTGCAGCGATTGCGCTGTAAAAACATTTTTGAACTGTCCGGTGGCGAAAAACAAAAAATCGCTTTTGCATCTGCGTATGCCGCTTTTCCGAAAGTACTGGTGTTGGACGAGCCGTCATCCAATTTGGATTATCACTCCATATTGGAGTTGGCGCGTCTTTTAAAAAAAGCAAAAAATTGGGGATTGACGGTTATCGTATCCGAGCACCGGCTGTGGTATGTAACGGATATTATCGACAGGGTGCTTTTTATGAAAAACGGCAGGATTGAAAAAGATTTGAGCGCACGCGAATTTAACGATCTTGCAGAGAAGCCGTACAGCGAGTTCGGTTTGCGGACACGCACATGCATTATACCGGAATCCAGCCAAGAGTGTGATATGCGTTGCGAAATGGCTGACGGAACGAACAGTTCAACCGTTTTAACAGCGGAAAACCTGTCGGTACAAATCGGAAAACACACAATCCTTAACGATGTTTCGTTTGAAGTTCGTGCAGGAGAAATCCTTGCAATTACCGGTAAAAACGGGTCGGGAAAAACGACGCTGGCACGAGTGCTGTGCGGACTTCAAAAATCTTGCGGTACGGTAAGGTTAAACGCTCGCCGTTTGAACAACCGGGAGCGAAAGAATATTTCGTATATGGTTATGCAGGATGTCGGACATCAACTTTTTACCGACAGCGTACAAGCCGAATGCTCGCTCGGAATCAAAGAAGCGAATGCAGCACAAATAGAACATGCACTGCGCGCTATGGGGTTAAATGAATACAAAGACAGACACCCGCTTGCTTTATCAGGCGGACAGCGCCAACGGCTTGCGGTGGCGGTCAGTATGATTTGCGGCAAACAATTACTTGTCTTTGACGAGCCTACCAGCGGTTTGGATTTACACAGTATGCACCAAGTTGCCTGTTTGCTTAAAGAACTTGCACGGCAAAATAAATTAGTAATCGTTATTACCCACGATTATGAACTCATAGAAACAGCCTGCACGCGCGTGATGAATATTGATTATATCAATCAACAACCCCGACGCAAGCGTCGGGGTATGTTGTTCTCATAAGGTGGTTGCAGTCGGCTTTAATACCCTTTGTTACGACGCAGAGCGTTGCCGAGGACGGCGGGTATTAAACCCTCCGCACGAATAAAACCGGACAAGGAGCGAAAATGCAAAAACAAAAATTATTGCTGTACGGCACCCAAATGAAAAGTCTGGTTGATACGTTGTCGAACAATTCGGCGGAGGAAAACGCAGCGCTTGTACTGCGTATGGAAAGCGA
>CAJPTT010000053.1 GCA_905373565.1 uncultured Treponema sp.
GTACGGAAACGGAACACCAATCAACAAATTTATTTTCGGGAAATTACAATAGAAACGGGTGAAACTTATGCCTTTGTCGAAAATGTAAAGGATTATATTACGATTGAAAATCCCGGCGCTTATATGCTTTCAGTCGACTTTTATCCCGAATTAAAACGCTTAAGCGATTCTTCAGAGATGCATATTTCTTCCAATAAGCTCGGACTTGAAATCAAACCGTCTCCTTCTGTCGCTGCCCTCGGAGCCCTTCCGATAGCGTCGGTCTCACGGGAGATATTGCAGCCGCAGCCGATTTCTCCCGACAAAGTTATCAGCTATATGCTGACTGCCCGTCAAAAATCGCAGTGGGATCAATTCTTTCTGTATCTTGATATTGAACGGATGATCGCCCGCGATCCGATTCGGAGCCGCAGATATAAAGCGGAAGCGGAAGCCGGACGTATCAGTATGATCGACACCTATAAGCACGAACTTATTCAATCGCGTACCGATACGGACATTGCGATGATTCCTGTCGAGTTTACCATTGAACGGACAACCTATAGCACAACCGAGGCGGAGGTTACGGTTATCGAATGGTTCGATTACACCAGCTTCCGCGAAAAAAAACGCTTTACCTATAATCTTGCTTCCCGCGATGATATTTGGACCGTTTACGATTACAGTGTAGACAATCTCGGAACGGAGTAAGTTTACAGGAACAGGGCTGTCTTAAAAGTGAGTTACGCTTTCAGAGCAGCCCCGCCGAGTGTCACTATTCATAAGCATGGGCGCAATGCTAATCGAGCTTTTTTAGAGATAGATACCCCAGTATTTGTTTCCACGATTCAAGAAGATCTTCAAAACGGAACCGTGCATTCGCAGGACTGGTAGACGGGAGCTTAATAGCCGAAATTCCAATACGCTTAGTACACACTTCGTACGCTTTTGTACCGTTTGCAAAGACCGCTTGAATAGGTGATTCTTGTAAAATACCGCTTAAATCCGCCGGTACGATGGACTGAATGCTCGCATCGGCAGATCCGGTAAGTGTACAGGCCGTAACGGCATCGTACAACGCAATATGATGGTGCAGCAGCATTTTCTTTTTTTCTTCTATCGTGTGTGGTTCCTTCACTTCCAGTAAAGCGGCAAGAAGCGGCCAAAATCTGTTCCGCGGATGGCCGTAGTAGAACTCCCGTGTACGAGATGCAACGGAGGGGAAGGAGCCTAAAATAAGAATACGTGATTCAGCGTCATATATCGGCGGAAAGGGATGAATAATTCTTTTACTCATCGTTTTAGAAACCGGTATCCTTTAATCGACATTCTGCATATATGGGTTGTAGGCAAGCACAGCCCTATATGCGATATACCGTTGTTCGGTAATATCATACCTTTTCAGTGTAATTAATCGATGTAAGGATCGTATTCAGCCTAATCATCGGATCTTCATAGCCTCTAAACGTAAACGTAACATGATAACCTTTCTTAGAAACCGCCGTTATATCCCGCCCGATGCAGGGATAGATCGTATTTGATGTTTCGTACGGGAAATATTCCGGTCTTAAAATGGATACACGGTAGTCGTTGCCGTCATATTGTACTTGTGCGAGATTGGCAGGGAAGGGTACCAGGAAGATTAAAAAATCATCATTTTTGCTGCCGCCGATACTGAGGCGGGTTCCGGACTTCATCATGTGGATGTTCCGTTTTCCAATCGAGGTGGTTTGGTTATAAACGAAAAGCTCCGTCATCCCCGACTGCGAAGGCTTTGTTCTGACACGACCGCTGTAGTAGCTGTGATTCATACCCGGTCGACCATTGATATGGCTTCCTGCGCTATTGAGCAAGGCAAACCGCCCTTCGGTAGTACGTGAGCGTTCCTGTGCAAGATAATCAAGTTGAGCGGCTGTTTCGGTTTTAGTTGCCGAGGCTGCGGCCGCTGTTTGGGAACCGAAGCTATTCAAGGTGTTGCGCGGATCTGTTTTATTTGCCAACTGCTCCGGATAATATTTCATTTGGGAAGCTGTAGGCGCTTCTTGCCGGTTTTTATTAAAATCGGTTTGCTGAACAGTGTTGCTTTGCTGTCTTAAATCCGAGTGTTGTCCGACCGTCCGTGCAGCGTATTTAACAGGTTCGGAAGAGCGATGGCGGAGTATAAAGATAATTAACAGCAGAATAAGGATAAATACCGCTGCAGCGATCAGTATCCATAGAAGATTGCCCTGCAGCAGTGACTGAATGGATGTCGGTTTAACGGCGATCAATACGGATGCTGCTTGGGAAAATGTTTTATCTTGTTGCGTAAGGTCAAGCCGGATATCGACACGGTGTTGGCCTTCTCTGCGCAAACTGTCGGGCAGTGCAACTCGTATGGTAAGTTCGCTTTTCCCTTCAGAAGGAATACGAACAATGATATTTTCCAGTCGCTGCTTTTGACTTTCACTACCGGTTGTCAAAGAAACATTTTGAAAGTGTATTTCAACGGGTTCTGTAGCTTCATTGATAACAGTCAGCGAGAGTTCGGCAGTCGCTCCTGAAGTTTCTATACGTTCGGGAAAGATAATGTGCGGAAGCGGCCGGACGGTATCGCTGAATTCAACCCCGCCTTCGTCCGGTAAGTGACTCGGTTCAATACCGAGATTTTCCGTAAAGGCTTGTGAAACATCCGTATATTCCTTTACGGACTGTCCGGCGGAACCGGTTTCGGAATTGGAAAGCTGTGCACCGTCCGATGCGGCAACGTTTCCGTCCGTTTGCCCTGCCGTCGTCGCTGAATTTTCGGAAGTATCACTATTATTTTGACCGTATAGAGCGCTGCCGGTATCGGAATTTAGGCTGGTTGCAGATGAGGGGGTATCGGTTTGTCCTGTTCCGGCATTCGCTGTGTGGGCATTATTACCGGTAGTCTGTTCGTTAGCTCCTGCTGCCGCATTGCTGCCCGTGCTACCGGCAGATGCGCGCGAAGAAGCCGCCGTAGTATCGACGCCTGAACGATCGAGAGAACCTGCCGCATCAAGCTTGCCCGCATAAAACGACCCGTCCAAATCTTTGATGACCGCATCGGAGGGGAAGGGGAGTTTTACATAATAGACCTTCCAGCCCTTCGCACGGATAGAGGCGGAAATTTTTGCCAATTCCGTCTTTACTTGTTCACCGGTATAATTGCGGTACGGACTCGATGCGGGCGGATTAAAAATACCGTCCGAAATAACGATAAGGATTTTTTCTTGCTGAGGGGGCAATTCCGCCATATATTGGCCGGCAAAATTGATACCGGACAAAAAATCGGCGCTTTGCCCAAGCTGATACAACAGCATAAAACGCGAAACCACTCGGGATAAATCCGCTTCGGTATTTATTTTTTGCGACATTTCATAGTGGGGTACCGCACTAAACGAAATAAGATGAAATGAATCCCCTATGCGAACGAATTTTGAAATAATGGATTGCAATACACGTTGATTGATAACTTCGTAATAGGGTAATACCGTGCCGGAAGTGTCCATAAGAACGATTACATCGGCATTGTCCTGCCGGACGGTTTGCGCATTCACTGCTAATATAATCAAAAAAAAGTATGCTATACCGGCAAAAATCCTTATTTTTTTCATTGTGTACTCCCCTTTACTGTCGGATATCTGCTAAAAATTAAAGTTTTAGAGGTTTGCTGTTATCTAAAAGAGCCTTTACAAAAATTTACTTTGCAAAGGCTCTTTTGCATATTATCGGATGCCTTTAAAAACTTGGTTAGTTTTTAGATGTCCGCTATCATTAATCGGCCGCAGCGGAAATATTGAGCACCTTATATGTTTTTTCTTCTTCGTTTACGGTAAACGAAAGCGTTTCGCCGACTTTGTGATTTAACAGATTCGTACCGAGTGGCGACATATATGATATTACACCGTTCTCAGGATCGGATTCCCACGGACCGAGGATGGTATAGGTTTCTTTTGTATGAGAATCGGGTTTTTCCAGTAAGACGACAGTACCGAACCCGACTCGTGTCGTTGTAATCGTAGTAGGATCAAACACTTGCGCCCGTTCAAGCTCTTCCTGTAAACGGCTGACGGTATTGTTGAGCCTATTCTGCTCTTCTTTTGCAGCCTTGTATTCGGAGTTTTCACGCAAGTCTCCCAACGAGAGAGCAAAACCGACCTCTTTAGAGTTACGCGGTATTTCAACTTCAATAAGCCGTTGTAATTCTTTTTTCTTTTCTTCGAGCATTTTGGATGTTACGATCAAGCCGCGTCCCGTAACCGTTTTTTCCACTTCGTCGAAAAATTTGAAGTTCTTATATTTCTCAAGGATACGATTCCGCAGCTGCATTTTAATCGGCGGATCCAAATCCTTAATGTCGCTGACCAGTGTATAGAGTCTTGTAACGGCATCTTCATCGTGATCGAGAATAAAGTTTTCGAGCAAAGCGTCTTTACCGAAGAGAATCGTATGAATTTGCTTATTAATTTTCCGATTTTCGGTCGTATTTCGTCTGCTTGCAATTTCTCGATATGTTATATCGAGGATATGGATAAGGACGATAATTTGATGCTCATAGTCGATATTCAGATCTTTAAACCACTGTTCATTCTGAGCATTTTTAAAAAACCAAATAACCGCTTCCCGATATTCTTTATAATCTTTAAAACACGTTAATACGAGTCCCTTTACCTTTTCGGGATATTCTTCGAGCAACGGATTGAGCACTTCGGCGGAAAGCACCACAGGGAATAGGCGGACATATTGATCGCTCCAATCGGGAACAAGATTCTTGATATTACGGAGATAGGCGCTCCGCAGTTCTTTATTGTCTATGCCAAGGTATACGGCAGCAGTATCTTCGATCTGTGCAAACAATTCCGCAAAATTATGATGTTGCGTAACAGTGAGATGCGGCAATGCAGCAGTTAATTTTGACATGACTAAATAGGCTGCAATCACTTGCGCATCTACCTGACTGAAGGCTTTAAGGAATGCATCAAAGTAATTGATCATATCTTGAAAGCCGTCTGAATCCGTATCTCCGCTTTCCATAACATTAAAGACAATTTCAACCCGTTCAAAGAAATTTTTCTGCGCCTTGAACTCGTTTGACAGTTTTTCTTCGAGCGAAATCGGGCGGGTATGTACGGTGTAAAAATCGATATTGGTAGGATTGATCCCGAATTCGGGGTTCTCTTTAACGATTTTCCGTGCCTTGGTGCTCCATGACGTCCATTCTTTGTCGCTTAACAGGGATGGGATAAGTTCGTGTTTAATCCGCTTAAAATCGCAATTATTATCAAAGCTGCGGATAATGGTTTTTAACGCCCATTCAGGGTTTGTTTTTACCTTTGCCGCAAGCTCATCGCGCTTCATAATCGACTTTAATACCCAAATATGATCTTTATCCAGCGTTTGGAGTGCGGTAATTCCCATCTTGAGGCTCATCGTGTGGCCGCGTTTTTTTGCAAAGTCGATAACCAATTCATCGTTATTTACCTTTGCAATGCGCCCGACACCCCATGTCCGGTGGAATACAAAGCACCCCTCATCAAAAGAAATATGTTTTTCAAAATCGTCGATTGCTTCAAACACATTCCGCCAACTTTGTGTTAAATTGGAAACCTTTATATATTCTTCAAGCTGACTGTGCGATGCATACTTTTCTCTAAAGCATTCGACAATTTCCTTCCGAGCCCAGTTATCTTTATCATCGCTGGTGAGCACCAGTTTTAAAATATCGATGGCGGTATTCCAATCTTTTTCTTTTTTATAATAATCGTATAAATCCTGCATTAAAGCAGCGCCTCGTTCGGTACCGAGGTGATCGGCAATTTTCCGCTGTACGTGATAGAAGAAGTCGATTTCTTGGGGAACCAACTCTACCAAACGTGACCACACTTCCTTTACGGCAGTGTAAGAATGGCGATTGATATAACGATATAAAGCCTTTTTATAATATTCAACCGCTTTTTCCGTATCGCCCATTTGCTGATACCGCTCGGCAAGCTGTTTGGGAATATCCGCTTCTTCATAGTCGATACGGGTAAGCCGCTCCCAAATATCATAAACAGCTTCATTGCCGGATTCCTTATAGCAGTTCGCTAACGTTCGCAGCGCAAATTTTGAATCTCCGAATTCAAGCACCCGTTGGCAAAGATATTCGACAATCTGCATCCGATGATTATCGATAAAAATAGTTACCAGCGTTACAAGCGAAGAGTCATCGAGCAGCTGCTTGGAAAGTGCAATAATACTCGAAATATACAACGCCGTAATGCTTGTTTTATTATGAGAGAGATGCTCATCGGATAATTTTTTTAATTCATCCAGATAATGATTTCGTTTTGCTTCTTCAATCAGTGTGTCGAGTTCTTTAAAATTGTTAATGGAATAATTCGTAATGGCAGCACGTGTCCATTTTTCCTCATTAAATATATCGCGGACATTCTTTTCTAATACATCTGACATATTCACCTCACTGTGTCATCACCGTATATAGCGGTTATAAATTTTCTCGTCGAGCAGTTTAATTCTTAAAAGAATTTCGTCGATTTTTGACTTTTCAACCGTACCGTTCATATAATGGTCTATAAGCCAAAAATAATAATTAATTAAGCGGGGGACAAGAAGCTTTTTATTTTTTACGTCTTTCTCTCTTAGCTCATTTTCGAGCATATAGATAGACTGCTTCAGTTTCCCCAGTTCCAAGGCTTTTAATTCACGCTTTACATTAAGTATACCGTCAAGCGTACCGTAAACCGGAAGCCATTCCAACAACTCCTCTCCTGTATAACCGATAGCGGTGATTTTAGTAACGAGTGCGTAGATAATTTCGGATTCGAGAAAGCATATTTCTATTTCAGACGCATTTTTGAATAATGCTTCTCGAAAAAAAACCTTTGCGAGCCGTACTTCGCCGCTTAAAGCATAAGCATCGGCAAGTTCCGCCAAAATGGCTGACGAATTGGTATTCATATCAGCTGCATATTGCAAACAGCCGATCGCCGTTTCATAATCCCCGAGAGCCTTATAACAAAGCCCTGTTTTCCGATATATTTCTGCAGTATTGTGCACCGATTCAGCTCCGTTCAAGAGCGACTGATAGAGCTGCAACGCAATCGTAAATACACTGCATTTGAGCGCATAGATAATGGGCTCGTTAAAGTCTCCCTTCTTTCTTATATAATCGAGGAAGGGTTTCCATTGAGAAATAATATACTCACCACGCAATAAATCATCGGCTAAGGCTTGGGAATAACGTACCCGATCAAGCCAAAAACTAACCCCTTTCAGTGTGTACATCACTTGAGGGTTTTCCAAATCCTGTTCCAGCAGCCGTCCGAGACTTGTATGAGCTTGTTCAAGGTCACCCTGCTTGAGAAAGGCAAGAGCGGGCTGCAGCATAGTTTGAACAGAACGATCTATCATAGTTCCATATTATTATACTGATAACCGTGCTTTAGTCAATTGCCCTTTTTTAAGAATTTGTTATTATCTGCCCTCATTTTTTAAAATACATTTCCGTAATAGGTTAAAAGCGGGATAACGATGCTTTGAATAAGCAGCAGTACATACACACCGACGATGGCGATTGCCGTCGGTTCGATAAACTTCATTGTTACCGCTCGTTTTTTCATATCTTTTTTTCCATAATATTTTGCAAGAAAGGAAAAGACGGAAGCTCCGTCTCCATGCTTCTGCGCAATCTCGAGCCACAAAAAAACAAACGGCGGAAAGCGCTGCGTCTTTTTAAAAGCATAGAATACGGATGTTCCCGCAGCCAGTTCTTTTTTTATGATGATCAAAGCCTTTTTCATTTTCGGATTGCGGGCAGCCCGTACTGTCTCCGTTACCGCTTCCACGATCGGGATGTGGGCGGCAAGCAATGCCGATAAGAGATAAAAACACTGTGTTTCGGCAGAATCTTCTTTAAAGATTTTAATCAGCATATAGGCAAAAACCGCTACCGCCGCACATAAAAAAAGGTGAGCGGCAATAAATCCATGTAACGCATCCGTATAAAATTCTGTCGACATATTGCCCGTTTGCCGCAAAAACGGCAGCCCTATCCGCAGTAAAACTACTGCTCCGATAAGGGCTGTAAGTACGATAAAACAGGGATATGCCAACACGGCAATCAGTTGCCCCCGTAAATCATCCTTCCGTTCAAGATCGGCCTGAATGATTGTAAGCGCTGCGCCGAGATTTCCCGTTTTTTCTACCGAGGCAAAGAGTACAAAATGGTATCCGCTAAACCCGAATGCTTTTGTTTTGCGCTGAATATCTTGCAGCGCTGTGGAAAAAGCGACACCATTTTCTAGAGCCGCTTTTAACGCGGTGCAGCTTTCCTGCAGCCGTTTATCGGTTACCGTGCCGCTTAAAAGCGTAACGGCATTAAAAAGCGTCAGCGAACTTTCGGTCATCGTTAAAAGCGAATCAGTAAAAAGCAGTGTGCGTTTTAAGGTATTCATGCTTCAACCGGTGGGGCGCCGAGTACCCGCGCTATTTCTTGCTGCGTAATAATACCCTGTCTCATTTTATCGAGGGCATCTTCATACATTGACGGTAATCCTTTTTGTTTGCGCTGCCGGTACAATTCCCGCGGGGACGCACGAGTATACACCGCTTCGGCAAACGAATCATCGATTGGAAATATCTCGGCAACGGCAATGCGCCCCTTGCCGCCCGTATGCGCACACGCTTCGCATCCTGCGCCGCCGCATTCGGTACAAACACGCCGTATCAGCCGCTGCGAAATAACGCCGCGCAACACTGCACTAATAAGATACGGAGGTACACCGAGATCTTCCAGCCGCATCACCGATTCTACGGCGTTGTCCGTATGCAAGGTAGAAAACACAAGATGACCGGTTAATGCGGCGCGTGCGGCAAGTTCGGCTGTTTTTGCATCCCGTATTTCGCCGATCATAATAATATCGGGATCTTGACGGAATATCCGTTTTAGCAACACATCAAAACTCAAGCCCAATTCATCGTTTGTTTGTATTTGCGTAACACCGTCAATTCGATATTCTACCGGATCCTCAATGCTGATGATTTTTACATCGGGCTTATTCAAAATATGCAAAAAGGCTGAGAGGGTTGTCGTTTTTCCCGATCCGGTCGGTCCCGTTATCAAAATCAAACCTGACGGCAACCGTAAAAAGGGTTCCGTCAGCCGAATCTGCTTATCGGAGAATCCCAATTCCTGCAAAGAAAGCGGTAACATAGTATCGGGTAATATCCGTAATACGACGGATTCCCCCAATGCAGCCGGTACAATGGAAATACGTACATCCAAGGTAAGGTGCGCTGTGCGAAGTTCAATCCTTCCGTCTTGAGGCCGCCTCTGTTCAAGCACATTCAAATGCGCCAGTACCTTTAACCGCGCTGCAAGCGCTCGGCCTACCGCAGCTTGAACCGTCTGCATCGGCACCAAAAATCCGTCCAGTCTAAACCGTACCGTGGTACCGGTTTTTCCGGTTTCAATATGAATATCCGAAGCGTTTTTTGAAATAGCTTCAAGGAAAATACTATTCATCAAGTTGATAATAGGAGCTTCATCTTCGATCGTATCGATAGGCGTCTCAGGCGAACTGTGAGCTGGCGCGGTATCTTTCTCGTTTCCCGTTTCAGTACCGTTTACCGTGTTCGAATTTTCCGTATTTCCGGTGCCATGCTCCTGTGTTTGAGAAAACAACCGTGCCAGCTGCACTTGAAATGTATCTTGTTCGATGATACGAAATTGTAGGTTAAGATACGGCCATGCTTTTTTCAGTTTCCGTTCCAATGCGGCATTTTCTTCCAGTACACCGAATACGCATACCCGTTCATCCTGTTCCAAGATGATGATACGATTATGTGCACAAAATCCTGCATGCAAAACTATTTTCTGCATCACTGTTCTCCGTTATTCATGGGCATCTGAAAAAACTTG
>CAJPTT010000054.1 GCA_905373565.1 uncultured Treponema sp.
TACCCATTATCAATTATGAATTATGAATTCATAATTATGAATAGAAGTCCTCCATTCCACTTGATAATCAACACATACAACAAAATTCATAATTCTTAATTCATAATTCTTAATTATATGATATGGAGGGTTCACAATGAAACATCGCTTTTCACTTAGGAACAAATTGATGCTTGTATTCGGTGCATTGATTTTTGTAGTCGGATTCACTCTTGCGCTTATAGGAGTGCGTACCGCCCGGAAGGCCGTAACCGAAAAGGTAGCGACACACTTAATTGACAAAGCGACCGATATGGCTGAAGTGATTGACGGACGGGTTAATACTATGTTTCAATTTTTGGAAGGCATAGCCCGAATGCCCGTATTGCGCGATAATACTATTACGTTTAGAGAAAAAATGGTAATACTTGCCGAAGAAGCAAAATTCAATTCCGTTATCAGTGAATTATATATCACCGATAAAAACGGTTTTATGTATAATTTGGACGGAACGGATTTATCATTTAATAATACAAAATGGTTTCAGGCAAGTATAAACGGGAAAAAAAATACATCGGAACCCTATATCGATTCACAAAATAACATATTTATAACATTTTCTTTACCGGTATATGATGACAATAGGAATATTATCGGAGTATTGGGTTCCGATGTTGACGGTTTATGGCTTTCCGATCAAATTGACGATATTGTGGTTGGCAAAACAGGATATTGTTATATTCTCGGAAAAGATGGAACCGACATAGCGGATCCCGATCCTGAAGTAGTACGGTCTATGTGGAAGACTGTTGAAAAAGCACAGACCGATTCAAGCCTCAAATCCCTTGCCGATTTTGAAATACTGGCGGTAGAAATCGATGAGCCGTCAATCGGTTTTTACGAGTATAACGGAGTGAAGAAAATCGCCTCGTATTCCATGATGAAGACCACCGGCTGGACGGTAATCATCTCTGCTCCGGTTGAAGAGTTCATGGGAACAGTCAGAGAGCTGCGGCTTGAAATGATTCTCATCGGGTTCGGTATTTTAGCAGTCAGTTTGATCATTGTCTTTTTTGTTGCCCGCCGCATGATAAAACCCGTCAATGTTGTCGTAAATGCCCTTAAAGACATTGCAGAAGGCGAAGGCGACCTTACCGTCCGCCTGCCCGTACACGGCAATGACGAAGTAACCGATTTATCGGAATACTTCAATGAAACAATCGAAAAAATTGGAGCATCGATTAAATCCGTCGGTGAAAGCAGTGAAGATATGACCAATATCGGTAACGAGCTTGCTTCAAACATGAACGAAACGGCCAGCGCCGTTAATCAAATCAGCGCCAATATCGACGGAGTAAAGCAGCAGGCAATGACCCAAGCAGCCAGCGTTACCGAAACGGCTGCAACTGTCGAAGAAATTGTCCGCACGATTAAACAGCTGAATAACAGCATTGAAACGCAGGCAGCGAGCGTTGCGCAATCCTCATCTTCCGTAGAAGAAATGGTTGCGAATATCGCCTCCATCGGACAGACGCTCGGCAAAACCGACGACGTAATCAAAAACCTTACAACCGCAACCGGCGACGGCAAAGCAACGCTGGTAACCTCCAATACCGTAACGCAGAAGATTGCCGAAGAGTCCGGCTCGCTGATGGAGGCTTCGAGTGTCATTCAGCATATTGCTTCGCAAACCAATCTGCTCGCGATGAACGCTGCGATTGAGGCGGCTCATGCGGGAGAAGCAGGCAAGGGCTTTGCCGTCGTTGCGGACGAAATCCGCAAGCTCGCGGAAGAATCTTCTACGCAAGGTAAAACCATCACCGCAACGCTAAAAACCTTATCGGGGGAAATCGAAACCCTCTCCGCTTCTTCCAAAACGGTAGAAGAAAAGTTCAATGCGATTTTTACTCTTGCCGAGCAGGTTAAGGATATGAGTAACCGGCTTACCGAAGCGATGCGGGAACAGGAAAACGGCAGCAGAGAGGTACTTACCGCCATTAAGAGCATCAACACCGTTACAGTAGAAGTACAGGCAGGTTCGGAAGAAATGCTGAAAGGCGGAGAAGGCGTTGCAGTCGAAATGCGTAAGCTCGACGACCTTACGCGCGTCATCACCGAAAGCATGAACGAGATGGCCTCCGGCGCGGTGCAGATTAGCAATGCTGTCCAGGAAGTAAATGAGATCAGTCAAAAGAATAAGCGGAGTATTGAGAGCTTGGCGGAGGAAGTGGGAAAATTTAAGGTGTAGACGTACACGGATGTACTTCGTTGAACGAGCGACGCAGTAGATGCCCCGCATATTTGCAAAAGTTCCCTTGATTTTTTTACAATGCCTGGTATAATTACGCTAATAGGCCTAAGTGATTATTACAATGAAAGTAACGCGTATTTTTATTTTTGGTATTATATGTTTCGCTTCCGTATTCCTCGTTTTATGGTCGTCCGATAGCGGCAAAAATGACGCTTTCGACCATGGTGTAGGCGGCGGCACCTCTCTACCCGCTGAATTGCCGGAAGAGCATGAGGTGTCTTCCGCTCCTCAGTCCTTGTATTATCGGGCATATTCGGTTAAACAAGGTGATATGGTCGGCACCATCGCTGCCGAATATGGGGTAAGTCAGGATGCGATTATCAGCCTTAATAAACTCAAAAATACGCGGACATTGCAAATCGGACAAATATTAAAGATTCCGTCGATAGACGGTATTTCTTATACGGTAAAAAAAGGCGATACGCCAGAATCTATTGCCGATAAATACAAAATCTCCTTGGAAAAACTTGCAACGGTAAATACACTCACTGATAACACGATAGAAACAGCTTCCGTTATCTTTTTACCTGATGCCAAACTTGATTGGGCTACCTTGCAGGAAATCAACGGCGACCTTTTCCGAAAGCCGCTGCATAGCAGTTACTATATTACGTCCCGCTACGGCTGGCGGGATAATCCGTTCCTCAGCGGTCAGCGGAGCTTCCATAACGGTATGGATATGGCGGCTCCTAAGGGTACTGCCGTTTATGCGGCATTAAACGGGCAAGTTATTGCGACCGGATACAGTACCGTGTATGGAAATTACATTATGATCCGCCATCATTCGGGATATCAGACGCTATACGGACACCTTAATACGATTCTTACTTCAAAAGGCAGTTTTGTTTCCGTTTCTTCAAAGATTGGTACGGTTGGAAACACCGGAATGAGTACGGGGCCGCACCTTCATTTTACCGTTTATCGAAACGGAGCAACGCTTAACCCTGCCGGTCTATTAAATTAACGTTGCGCTGTTGAAAGATTGCAACTTCAATAAGTATTGACGCATGACTAATACAAAATCCCATAGAATCGGTTTTTATATTCTCATAGCCGTTGCCGTAGCGGCCGGTTGGATTGCTGCTTCGGGTATTGCACTGTATATCCGCGGTGCGCAATTACTGACTATCCTACCGGAGGAACAGGCACGACAGGACGCGGCTTTCGTCGCAGATATAACCGCTACGCGCGATTCCCTCGGAAACAAAGCTCGCAGATCTTTTCACACTCCTCCTTTATTACACCTTGCACCTTGTACACAAGGTATCCCGCAGCCGGCTGCAATAAGCGCTCGTTCTGCTGTTGTGATGGACGCTGCGAGCGGAGCTCTTTTATTCGAAAAAAATCCCGATCAAAGTATTCCTCCTGCTTCATTAACAAAATTGGTTGCGATGTACACGGTGATGCAGGCTGTTGAACGGGGAGAGATCAGCCTGACTGACACTATCACGCCGCCTGCAGAATCGTGGGCGGTAAATATTCCGCCGGGGTCATCGTTGATGTTTTTGGGAAAAAATCAGCGAGTAACCGTTGAAGAGCTGATGAGGGGTATGGCAGTCGTTTCCGGTAATGACGCGGCGGTGGCGCTTGCAATTCATACGGCAGGTTCCGTGGAGACCTTTGTTCGGCAGATGAATGAAGCCGTCGCAGCGCTCGGTTTGCAAAATACGCACTTTGAGGATGCAAACGGTTTGAGCGAATATAACCGCACAACTGCCCGTGATTTTGCCCGTTTTTGTGCAGTGTATGTACGAAAATATCCCGACCATCTTGCGCAGTTTCACTCGCTGCGAGAACTTAGCTATCCGCAGCCGCATAATATGCTGAAACCGCAAGCAATTATCCGTCAGCCGGCGACGAATACGCTGTTGGCTAAACTGGATGGCTGTGACGGCATTAAGACGGGGTTTATTTATGAGTCGGGGTTTAATATTGCGCTTACCGCACGGCGGAACGGTATCAGGTTTATTGCGGTTATTTTAGGCGGCGCCGGTAAAAGTATGGCGGAAGGGAAGGCGCTGCGGGAAGAGAACGGTGCCACATTGATGGAATGGGCGTTTTCTCACTTTTCCACAAGATATGCACAGAACTTTCCATTGGATATTCCGGCTATTCCCGTTGTCGGGGCAAAAGAACAGGCGAACAGAACGGCGCTGCTGCCGCTGCCGGATGATCCGAGCGGAAATAACGGGGCTTTTACCGTTCCTCTTTCCGGTACTGAATTAAACGGTACAGCAGAGAATACCGCTAAAATTCATTCGCGCATACTCGTGCCCGGTGCGCTCGCCGCTCCCATTGCAGCAGGAGAAAAAATCGGAAAGGTGCAATTCTTTACGGAAGATGAGGGGAAACCGCTGGTGCTTGCCGAATTTCCGCTTATTGCAAACAAAACCCTTGAAAAAGGGAGCGTCCTCCGTTGGAAATATGATAATCTTGCATTAAAATTGCATCGCTTTTTAAATCGTCGGTAAGATGGAAAACTTTTTATATTAGGCATCGCTAAAAAACTCAGTGTTGAGAGCTGCCTTATTTATTTTATAGATAGTTTTAGGAATACATATTTTGAAATACTTTATAGAAACCTATGGATGTCAAATGAACTTTGCCGAATCTGCGGCATTGGAACAGCTCTTGCGGGAACGCGGCTGGGAGGCTGCCGAAGATATACAGCACTGCAATTTGCTGATTGTGAATACTTGTTCGGTACGGATAACCGCCGAAACCCGCGTGTTCGGGCGGCTCGGTCTCTTTTCCGCGATGAAAAAGAAACAGAATTTTACGATTGTCTTGATGGGCTGTATGGCACAGCGCTTGCATGATCAGATAAAGGAAAAATTCCCGCTGCTTGATTATGTCGTCGGGATGTTTGAACGGGATCAATTTACGGCAATCTTCGATGCAGTGGAGCGGGAACTACTGTGGGAAGGTACGGCCGAAGGTGTCGCTGAGCTGACAGCGCTTAACCCACAGTCCAGCAATGAACAGCGCTATCATTTTTCCAAATGTTCGTATACCGAAGGGGCTTTTCAAAGCTTTGTTCCGATTATGAACGGCTGTAATAATTTTTGTACGTACTGCATTGTGCCGTATATCCGCGGGAGGGAAATTTCCCGTCCGGTTGAAAGCATTTTGGATGAGATTCGGTTTTTAAGCGGAAAGAATGTCCGGGAAATTACGCTGTTGGGGCAGAATGTCAATTCATATCATGGCGTCGACCCTGTCACGGGAACAGCCGTGAGTTTTCCCTCTTTGCTTCATGCGGTTTCAGCAACCTGTGCCGAACAGGACGTTATTAAATGGATACGCTTTATTTCAAGCCACCCGAAAGATTTATCTGATGAACTGATTGAGGTAATGGCGGCGGATCCGCGGATATGTAAATCGCTGCATTTGCCGGTACAAAACGGCTCCAATGAAATTCTTGCGCGAATGAACCGGCGGTATACTGTTGAGCAATACCTTACTATTATCGAGAAGCTCCGTAAACGGATACCGGACATTGTACTGACAACCGATATTTTAATCGGGTTTCCGGGGGAAACACAGGCGGAGTTTGAAAAAACGCTCGACTTGATGAGGACGGTGCAGTTTGATTCGGCTTTTATGTATCATTATAATCCGCGTGAAGGGACAAAAGCGTACGATTTTCCCGACCGGATTCCCGATGTCGAGCGGATTAACCGGCTGCAGCAGGTTATCGATTTACAGCAACATATTACCGATCTTAAAATGCAGCAACGGGTTGGTTCAACTGTTATGATGTTGATTGAATCGCAGTCGAGAAATAATCCCGATGAGTTGTTCGGACATACCGAACAGGGGGAAATGGCTGTGCTTGCGGAAAAGTGTGATCCGAAACATATTGGACATTTTATGAAAGTTCAATTACAATCCGTAAAAGGGAAAACGTTTAGGGCTGTCCCTGTCGTATAAGGATTTCCAGGGGAGGATATAATGCCGGGAAAGTTAGTGTATTTTATTATTGTAATGTTGATGATTGCGCTGTTTATGGGGTTTAATCTATCAAATCGTTGCGATATTTCCGTCATTTTTTACGTATTCAAAGATGTGCCGATTTTTTTAAGTATGCTGTTTGCATTTTTGCTTGGGAATATTGCGGTCTTGCCCTTTCTTATCAGCAGCCGTCATAAAATGAAGAAGACTGAAAAGCAAGCGGCTTTGTACCATGATGTTGAAAAAGTTGAATTAAAACCTGAAAAACGCCGTTGGTTCGGGAAAAAGAAACATTCCGAAGAGAACGGGACGGCAAAGCAGGATGCGTAGCTGCTGTTTAGGATTCGGGAAACCATATCTTTTTTTTGTCATTATCGCCGGAGCAATTATGATACATGCCGGTGCGGAAGGCTTTGCAGAACCTTCAGAACCGGCATTGCAGCCCGCCGTGCAAACTTTGGCACAAAAAGCCTTTGCACAAAAGACAGAGGCGGATGTCCGGCAGTTCTTTGAAAAGAATCTAGCGGTACTCCCGAATGCTCAGGCAAAAGTTCAAGCGCTGACACTGTTGGCAGATTATGAACAACATAACGGGAATTATTCCAATGCGGCGGACTGCTACCGGCGTGCAGCGGGGTTCGATACTACCGATAAAAAGACTGCGCTTTTATTGGATGCGGTTCGTGTGTTGCTCTGCGGCGGCAGTATGGATTCTGCCCGCAGCCTGTTAAGTGAAATTGCTGCCGCGTTACCGGTGAGCGACGAAGATCCGTATTACCGGAGAGCCGCCGTGTATGACACGTGGAGACTGCTCGCCGAAGACCGGGCTGATCGGGCTGTACCCCTCATTACCGCCTATACCAAGAAAAAGGCTTTTTCGGAATATCATCCTGCATTGTTGTTTACACTCTGGTGGGTCAATGGTGATGAGGACGCAAAGCAGCGGCTGCTGAAAGAGTACCCTGCCGGTATGGAAGCGGCGGCGGTGAACGGAACCGTTACCGTACAGCCGTCAACTTTTTGGTACTTAATGCCGAGAAGCGGACTTGCTCAGAAACCGGCCGCCGGAAGTACAGCTTCTAAAACAAGCACAGTCTCTAAAACAGGTACGTCATCGGAAGCGACAAAAGCTCCAGGACAATCGAGTTCTGCATCAAAAGCAGAGGCCGCTTCTGCTCAATCCTCAAAACCGGCAGCGGGTTCCGAAACACAGGCTAAGCCTTCCTATTATCAGCTTGGATTTTATAAGACAAAAAAATATGCGGAAGCGCTTGCCGCCGATTTGCAAAAAAAACATTTTACTCCCATTATAAAAGAAGAAACGCGTCCCAGCGGTACTGTTTATTTTGCCGTACTTGTTAAAGAGAACGCTGCCGGAGATATGGGACTCCGGTTAAAGGATGCCGGATATGAAGCCTTCCCGATTTTTCCTTAGATTTTTCCTTTGGCCGTTTGCTGTTTCGGTTAGCATTGCATATTTTCTGTTGAGCCTTTTGGGATGCGCTTCTACCTCTGCCCATAAACACGACAGCTTATTGCCTACCGATAGTGCCGGAATGATTGAATTGGTATTTTCTGCCGATGCACAGATGCAAGCGGAACAGACGTTCCCGATTCCGATGAAGGAGTACGATGCTTCTATTTTACCGAATAACTATCTTGCCTTTACTGCGTATAAAGGACAGGCTCGTATTTATTTTTGGGCGCATGGACTTGCTTCTTTCGATTTATACATCAATAACCGAAAGATTCCGACAAAATCTCTTTGTACGGATAAACCGATGTGCTTTGATGCATCACCATATATTCAAAACGGTAGAAATATGCTCTATATTGCGGCGCTTACTCCTGCCGGAAACGGTACAGCTCAAGAACAACCTTCATTACAGGTAAAGATACCCTACCCTGTTATTCTGCCGCTTTCCAATTCGCAAAAAGATTTAAAGAAACAGCAGAAAAATATGTCCTATTCGGAAAAAACGCTTGAAATAGTCGATCAACTCCTGACTGCAGAAACGAAGGCGGGATTCCCCGGCGCTCAGCTTGTCATTATTAAAGACGGCCTGATGATTAAAAACAGCGCTTATGGCGCCATCAGCAAGGTTGACAGCGAGGGTAATCCGCTTGACGAAGTGATTCCGGTAACGAAAAAGACTTTATTTGACCTTGCAAGCAATACAAAGATGTATGCGGTTAATTTTGCCGTTCAAAAACTGATTTCCGAACGACGCCTTGCGCTCACCGATACCGTTCACCATTTTTTTCCACAATTTGTTGATGCTAAGAAAAGTAAAATAAAAGGCAAAGCCGATATTACAATCTTTGATCTTCTTACTCATCAATCGGGGCTTCCCGCCGGAAGGGCGTATTCGCAGAAAATTAAGAAACTTAAAAATGTTTCAGAAAAAAGCTACCGCGAACATACCTTTGACTTGATTATGGAAACCCCGTTGGTGTATCTGCCGCGGCAAACGGTGCTCTATTCCGATATCAATTATATGCTGCTCACCTATATTATCGAAAAGGTAACAGGAATAGGCCTTGCGGAATATGTTGCCGACAATTTTTATCGTCCGCTTGGTTTGGATAGGATTTGCTTTACACCACTCCGGCAGGGTTTTACACTCGATGAGATCGCTGCAACGGAAATCCGTGCAAAACCGCGCACTCAAGCTGCTATTGATGGTGCGCAGACAACGGAACTCATTCATGGAACTGTTCACGATTCGGAAGCATATACGGCAATGGAAGAGATTAGCGGGCATGCGGGGCTGTTTGCAAATGCGGAAAGTATTGCAGTACTTGCTCAAGTAATGCTGAATAAGGGCGGATACGGTGTCAAACGGTTTTTTGATCCGTCCGTTGCAGGATATTTTACGGCGCAACAGGCGCTTGTTTCAAGTATCGGGTTCGGGTGGCGGCGGCAGGGAGCGCAGGAATATACGTGGGCTTTTTCTCCCCTTGCCTCTGCCGGAACCTTCGGGCATACCGGCTGGACGGGAACACTTACCATTATCGATCCTGTCGAACATCTTATTATTATTTTATTAACCAATGCAAAAAATACGGTTCCGGCGCATAACACCCGTAACAGCCGATTCGAGGGCGATTATTATTTGGCAAAACGGTATGGGGCGATAACTGCGCTTATTTACGAGGCTTTTCGTCAGCCGACGCAAGCGCAGCTGGAGAGTATGCTCATCGAACTTGCCGAAAAGAAATACGAAATGCTGCAGCAAATTTCAGCCTTTAACAACCAAGGCTATATCAATGATCTTGCGGCAATTATGAAAATTATTAAACAACGCGCTCGAAAGTCCGTCGGCTTGCGAAAATTTCTCAAGACTGAAACCACGGCGCAGATTCTGAAAGTTGTTGACGGCCGAATATAGAAATGGGCGGGAGGGCTTTTACACTAAGAGCAATCGCATCCGAAACGTTTTAAGCGATTGCTTACCTTTGTACGAAATTTTGTCAAAAATTTCGTACAGTTTTTTCAGGAGAAGGGTAAACGCATCAGACAGAATAGATAAAAAGCGCAGAATAATGGAGGCCAATGGTTAAAAATAATTTTTGCGTTAGCCTTTTGAAAAGAGGTGAGGCAGATACGAGGC
>CAJPTT010000055.1 GCA_905373565.1 uncultured Treponema sp.
GCTCTTTTCTTTTGAGAATTTCAGTGTATAATATTCGATAATGAATAAATTAAAAGCGAAACTGAACAAACAAAATCTCAGACGATATTTAGGTTTGATGGCGAGCTATACGGAAATTTTGCTCGCATTGGTAGTCATTATCGGGATATTACTCCTCTGTATTCGAGTCCTTGTACAGCTGAGGGGCTTTATCATCAGTACGTTTTCCGGCATGGAGGTTCCGTCGTTTGCAGAATTTCTTTCGACGGTGTTCGAGCTGGTTATCGGCATCGAGTTTGTAAAGATGCTTGCAAAGCATACGCCGGGCAGCGCTATCGAAGTGCTTTTATATACGATTGCCCGTGCGCTCATTATGGATCACAGCAGTATGCAGAGTTCTCTGTTTGGAGTAATCGCTATCGCAATTCTTTTTGCCGTCCGTAAGTATTTTAATGATCCGGAAGTGCATAACCATGAAACCGGCGGCGACTATATCGTAAATGGCGGTATCAGTATGAAAGAGGTCAATAAACGGCTCGATGCGGATTTTGACGAATCTTACGGCCATACCGTTGCAGGTTATTTATTCAATTATCTACAGGCGATCGGGAAAAAGCCGACGGTCGGATGCGAAGCTCAAATCGGTGAATATATGTTTCAGGTCTACGATATGGAAGGAGAGCTCATCAGGTATATTAAGATAACTCCGTTAAAATCATAAAAAATTATAGCGAGGGCTGCATATGGTTGAGTATGAATGTCTAAGAAAAGATTCATGTCCCATTCGATTGGATACGGAAAAACAACTCGATTCCATCATTGAAAATATGTTTGACGGTATTTATATCACTGACGGAGAGGCCAATACGTTGCGGGCAAATAAAGCTTACGAAGTGATTACCGGCATTTCCCGTGACGATATCATCGGTTGTAATATGAAACAGCTTGAAGAAGACGGAACTATTTCTCAGTCGGGGTCTCTGATCGCGATCCGAAGCGGTAAGCCTGTAACGCTGCAGCAAAAATTCAATACGGGGCGTCAAGCGCTTATCACCAGTACGCCGGTATTCGGCCAAAACAATAAAATCGAAATGGTCATTACCAACGTTCGGGATATGACGGAAATTCATCATCTGAGGGAAGAAATTGAATCCCGAAACGAGGAACGGCTACGCCTGCATAAAGAGTTGGAGCATATCAGGACTCAATTCCTCGATAAAACGGATTTTATTGCCGCCGATAAGGTAACGCTTTCGATTATCCGCATGGCGGATAAGGTTGCCCCGCTTGATACGACGGTGATGATCAGCGGTGAAACAGGTGTCGGTAAAGAAGTGTTTGCACAGTATGTTCACAGTCAAAGCCGCCGCAATAAAAAATCGTTTATCAGTGTAAACTGCGGCGCTATTCCGGCAAATTTGATAGAAAGCGAGCTGTTCGGCTACGAACGGGGCGCTTTTACCGGCGCCGACAAAAACGGCAAAGCAGGGCTTTTCGAGGTTGCAGACCAAGGAACAATTTTTCTTGATGAAATCGGAGAGTTACCGTTGAATATGCAGGTAAAACTGTTGCGCGTGTTGCAGGAACATGAGGTAAAGCGTATCGGCGGTACAAAACCCATTCCGGTAGACATACGAGTCATTGCCGCGACAAACCGTAATTTGGAAGAAATGGTTAATAAAAAGAAGTTCCGAAAAGACCTGTATTACCGGATGATGGTATTCCCGCTGCACATTCCGCCGCTCCGCGAACGCCGCAACGACATTATTCCGCTTGTGCAGCTTTTCCTCGAGCAGCTTAATCGGAAATATGCGTTCCGCAAATATTTTTCGGATGCGGCGCTCCGGCTGATGGTGGGCTACGAGTGGCCCGGAAATATCCGTGAGCTGCGGAATATTGTGGAACGGGCGGTTATCGTTACCGACAACGACGAGATTACCGCAATGAATACGTTTATTACTCCCTGTAAGCCGCAGGCGGAACCTTTATACATACCGGTTAAGCAGCCCGAAAACGTTCATGATCTGAAGGCGGCGCTTGCGGACATAGAAGCGAAGTACATCGACTTTGCGTATAAGACCTACGGCAATGTACGGCTTGCGGCAGAAAGTCTCGGTATGTCTCACGCCACCTTCGTCCGCAAACGCCAACGGCATACCGCCCCGCGCACGCGAGAAGTGAAAGATTGAGCGAAAATGATGGTTACCTGGCAGGTTGACTTTTTTTCACTCCTATTGTATACATATACCATATTTGCAGTGCTCACTGCGACTTCAAGAGATCGTAGCTCATTTGGATAGAGCAACTGCCTTCTAAGCAGTAGGTGGCGGGTTCGAATCCCGCCGGTCTCATCTTCCCTTCCCGCCAACCGCATCAGAAATATTTTATGCCTTTGCCCCTGCCTAAAATACTGTGTTGTATAACCGCTGTCCCTCTTGTATACTATTAGGAGCTGAAGCTAAAAAAACTGTCCAAAAACAAAAGTTTTTTGATGCTCCAGCTGTTATGTCGTTGAATGGAGTGCATAGAGCGATGAAAAAATCCGGTATTATTGTAACAATCATATCCCTGACAGTCCTGATAGCAGGCTGCGGCAAAGGTTCACGTTCGGGCGATGCGAAGCAAAAAGCGTATATCGCAAAGCTGCAAGAACAGACGCAGCGCAAGTACAATGATCCGAATATTTCGGACTTTGAAAAGCAGTTTTTGCCGCAGTATGCGATAGAAACACCCGAACCCGTACAGAATGCAAAGATACCGGCGTTTAAAGCGCCCGCGCCGCAATCATCGGCAAAAGATGTCTCGGTTATTCCCGGGGTACGGGCGCTTACGGCATATAAAACCGCCTACACGCCTCAATTGACGGCAGAGCCCGACAGTCAATCGGAAGATAGCAGCGGGAGAGAAACTGCGCAGCAAGCCGACACAGCAGTCGGCACCATCGATCTTCCGCAAAGCGGCGCGCTTACGGTTGCCGATTGGGGACCGAAGGGCAAGATTCCCGCGGCGGTAACCTCGCCGTCCTTTTATATTGTGTTCTCGCTGCCGGTTAAGGCAATCGGCGCCCTCGGCAAACCGGAAACGGAGTCCCCATACCTATCGATTAGTCCTGCCGTAAAAGGCATATTCCGCTGGTACGGCTCGCGCTACCTTGCTTTTGAACCTGAAGAAAGCCTTAAACCCGGTCAGCAATACACGATAACCGTTAAAGACAGCGTAAGGGCGCTCAACGGAAAACAAATAGAAGGAAAAAGACAGTTCACCGTTACCGGCGAAGTACTCCGCATCACCTATTCCCGGCCCGGCTATATGCTGCGGAAAAACTCCGACCGGTGGATACCCATCAATACCGACAACCTGATTCCGGAAGCGGCAAACGATGTACAGCTCCGCTTCAATTATCCTGTACAGCCTGCCGAACTGCAATCGATTCTTTCCGTATCGGTACAAGAAGCCGGAAAACAAGCGGTTCCATACCGTTATACCGTTAGCCGCCTCGAAGGGGAAAACGACTTTAACGTATTGGTGAATATCAACGGCAAAATCCCCTTTAATGCGACGGTTACCGTAGCGGCAAAACGTCCGGACGGCTCCCTCACCACGGCGCAATACCATACGCTCAAGCCGTTTACCTGTAAGGGCGCATCGGTTTATCATAACGACTACGGCTATAAAAACCCGATAGCCCTCCGGTTCTCCCATCCGGTGGATAAAAAGACCGTACTCAACAATATTTCCATAAAACCGGCGCTCACATTCGGTGAAAAAAATATCGAAGTGCACAATGCAACATCGTACTATTCAACCGTGCTGATTCACGGCTTGCCGGTCGCACCCCAAGAAACATACACCGTTACCGTACAAAACGGCATAAAGGATACCTACGGCAGAGCTCTTGCCTCCGCTGCATCCTATACGGTTACCGTTCCCGATGCACCGAGTTTTGTGCAATATACCGATACGGGACATCTGATGTTGGAAGCGGCGTATCCGCATAAATACCTCTTTGAATATCAAAATATTCTTTCCCCGTCGAGCTATGCAATCGCAAAAACCGACAACCCGCTTGATCTGGACTCATGGGGAGAGGCTTATGACCGTTCAAGGGCAAAGACTTTGGATGCTTCCATACGGAATAAACGGCTGTTTGAACTCGCCGACCTTGACCCCTACCTTGAAAACGGCAAGGGGTTTGTCTGTATCGATTCGGAAGTAACACTCCCGCCCTATTCGCAGCGGGATAAAAAGCCGCGCGTCAACCGCCGAACCTCGACTGTGCAGGTAACGGACCTCGGCATTACCGTCCGTTCCGCACTCAATAAAACCGTCGTGCTGGTTTCCAAACTGTCAACGGGAGAACCTGTGGAAGGTGCTTCAGTGTACCTGTACGACGCGGAAACCGATAAGAATGAAGCGGTCAGCCCCGAAGAAGGTGCACAAAATCCCTTTGCCTCCGGCACCACCGATAAAGAAGGAATTGCCGTCCTTCCCTACGGAAGCAAAAGTATCCGCTTTTTCCGCAATGCAGGGAATTATGCTGCCGTATTTGTAGAAAAAGACGGAGATAAAGCTGTTTTTTATCCGCATACCCACAGTCCGTGGCGCTTCGATGTGTACGCAGCAAATCCGCAAGAGATTGCAGAAACACACCAGCGGACATTCCTCTTTTCGGACAGAGGGCTGTATAAACCCGGAGAAACGGTTTCGTTCAGAGGTATCGACCGCACACAAATGTTCAGTACCTTTACTCCGTACGAGGGTCAGTACATCGTTACGTTATCGGGTTATTCATCGGAAGGAGATGAGGTCGATGTTGCAGAACAAGAAGGTACCTGTACCGATTCGGGGAGCTTTTGGGGAGCATTCGACTTACCGGAAGATTTACCGCCCGGCTCCTACAGCCTGACCTACCGGCGGGCTGACGACGATAACAACAGCGAAGCACAGGGATGCCCCATCACCGTTGCGTATTTTGAAAAGCTGAAATTTCAGGCGGAAGTAACTATGCCGCAGCAGCCGGTCATTATGGGAGATACCGTCAAAGCGGCGGTATCCGCCTCGTATCTTTCGGGCGGAGGGCTCGGCAAGGCTTCGTACAGCGGAAGCTGGATGCGGCAAGGAACCTCTTTCAGCCCTCACCATACGGTATTAAAGGACTATCGGTTCGGAGTAGAAGGCTACGGTATCGATCATGTTGCATCGTTTTCCGGAAAGCTGTCGAATACGGGTACGGCGGAACTTTCCTGCCAAGCGGCGGCTTCGGAAGGCATTATCGGCCTTCCCTATCGCTACAGCGCCGAGGTTTCGATAACCGACATCAGCAATCAGCAAATTTCCGCACGGAATACCGTTATGGTGCATCCGGCAGCGCTCTACATCGGGCTTGCACGGCCTGAAAACCTTACCGGCTTTGCGCAAAAGGGACAAAAACTCACCTTCCCGTTCATCCTCGCCTCCCCCGACGGCAATCCGCTTGGCGACACCAAACCGGCCGCGGGAGATTTTACCGTTGAGCTGATCAGGGAAAACTGGAAGCTCGTGCAGGAGCGCGGTTCGGGCGGCAGCATTTACTCAAACTACGAAAAAGAAAACATCACCGAGCATACGGCAACCGTGAAACCCGCTGCAAAGGGAACGGTGCAGGTAACGCCGAAAAATGCCGGTTCATATATTCTGAGTATGAGCGGAACCGATACCGCAGGGCGCACGTTCAAAACCGATTACCGCTTCTATGTTACCGGATCAGGAGCGAGCTTTTGGGATCGCGATTATGAAGATGCCGTGCGCCTAACGCCCGACCAATCGCTGTACAACCCCGGCGACACCGCCCGCATTTTGATGCAAAGCCCGCTCCCCGCGGGAAGATACCTCATCACGGTAGAGCGCGAAGGTATTTTTACGGAAGAAATCCGCGAACTCGACGGAAATACTCAAGTTTTGGAAATCCCCGTCGCAAGCAACTATATTCCCGTGGTGTATGTCGCGGTGTCGTCCTATTCAGTACGGACAAAGGAGCCGCAGCACAAGCACGGTGAACTTGACCTTGATAAGCCGAAAGGCATTTTCGGTATGACGCCGATCTTTGTAAATGCCCGCGTCAAAGCATTCTCCGTCGAACTCGCCGCGAATAAATCCGTGTATAAGCCCGGAGAGGAAGCAACCGTTACGCTGACGGCGACAAGAGGCGGTAAGCCGTTAGCCAATGCGGAACTCACCCTGCTTACCGTAGACCGCGGCGTCCTCGATTTAATAGATTATCACGTGCCCAATCCGCTCGACTTCTTCTATAATCCCGACAATTTCCAGCTCGGCGTCACCGGCGGAGATTCCCGCGCGTGGCTGATGGATCCCGTCATGGAAGAAGCGAAAACCCTTGCAGGCGGCGATTCGGACGGCGGCAAAGAAGGTGAAGAGGGAGCGGAACGCAGCGACTTTAACCCGACCGCGGTGTTCATTCCTATCTTAAAGACGGATTCAAACGGTAAGGTAACGGCAACCTTTAAGCTACCGGATACGCTGACCAGCTACCGGCTTACCGCCGTCGGAGCACATACCGACCTTTTTGCCCTGCACGAAGAAGAGATTACCGTGCAGAACACCGTCAACATTCTGCCGGTTATGCCCCGCCGCCTCCGCGAACGGGATACGGCAGAATGCGGCGTCCTCATTTCCAATGTGGATACCCGCGCTCACACCATTACGGTAGGAGCTTCGGTTCGTGCTGCTCAGACACAAGACGGTACGGCCGATACTGCCGGCGATCGCACAGTGACAGACAACGCCTTTATCGACGGGGAGACAACGCATACGGTTACCGTTGCAGGCGGACAGCAGGCGGCGGTCTACTTTGACATTGCAGCGGTAAAGGCGGGCACGGTAGAGGCGGTGTTTACCGTTTCTTCCGATGCGCTCAAAGAGAAACTGATTCAGCCGCTCGTTATCGAACGACCCTTTGTCTTTGAAACCGTAACTTCAACCGGCGCTATCGCAAAAGATGAAAACGAAGCAGCCGAGGGGCTGATCATTCCGTCTATGGCAGATGAAAATACCGGCTCGCTCAGTCTGACGCTGGATTCAAGCGGACTCGGTGCGCTGTCATCAGCTATTAATTACGTATTCGACTATCCGTTCCTCTGCATGGAACAGCAGTCCGCCCGCATTCTACCGCTCGTCCTGTTTGAAAACTACATCGACGTATTCTCGCTTAAAAGTAAGGTACCGAATGTCCGGCATACGGTCAAAAAAACGATGGCGGCATGGGCGCGGGAACAAACGTCCGAAGGCGGCTTCCCCTACTGGCCAGGTGGCTGGGACACAGACTTTTATGTCAGTTTACGGATTGCACATATCTGCGCCGCCGCACAGCAGCGCGGATACAGCCAAGATGATATTGCCGTCAATACAAAAAAACTGACCGACTATATTCGCTCGCAGCTGCTTGCAAAGAGGAATACACTCTCGCCGTACTTACAGGCCTACACCTGCTTTGTACTGGCAATGAACAACGCCGGTTTTGATGAAAGTATTTTGACGGCAGTTCAGGCGCGTGTGATTCCTCAGCTGGAAGACTACACTGCGCAGCCGAATGATCTTGCAGCCCTTGCATTGCTGAGCTTAACCTACACGCAACGGAACCGCGCCGGAGATGCAGCGAAGGCGGCGAAGTGCACAGAGCGGATTATAAACTCCTGCCGCTTTACCACCCGCAGCGTATCGCTCGCGGTGCCGCCGCAGCAGGGCTTCCGCTTCTGGTACGGGAATGACCTTTCCCTCGACTTAGCGCTTATTCTGCAGAGCTTAGTAAAAGCTGCGCCCGACCATAGCCGCGAGGATGCGGTACGGGCAGTGCTGTACACCCTGTTGCAGCGTCAAAAAGGCGGTTATTGGCAAAATACGGCAACTACCGCTCACGTGTTGGAAGCAGTGTACGAATATATTCAGTATGCACAGCTTGATGCTACCGACCTTACTGCTGCAGCGTCACTGCCCGGCGGAGACCTGCTCACCGCGGCGTTCAAAGGAGCGGCAGCAAAACCGGCTTTCCAAATATTCTCCTTTAAAGAACAGCCGGTGTCGGGAGCAAAGCGGGATACCCTGCTGCCGCTCCGCTTTACCAAAACCGGTACGGGACAGCTCTACTACACAGCCTCGCTTGCGTATGCACTGCCGCAGGAACGCCAACAGCCGCGCGACGAAGGACTCGGCATTTCCTGTACTATCCGCGACATCGCCGCAGATAAAATCCTAACGCCGGATTCGGAGAACAGCTCGATGATCACCCTCGAAAGCGGCAAAACCTACGAAATGGCAATCCGCCTCTCGTCGGGAAAGGACTATACGTTTGTCGCACTGCGGGCGCCCATTCCGTCAGGCGCGGAAATTTTAGACGCAGCCTTCGTTACCACCGCATCAAACGATTACGAGGAAAAAGATACGGAAGAGCCGTGGACTGATTGGCGGGATCCAAGTAAGCAGCAGATATACGACAACGAAGTTCAGTATTTCTGGAACAGTTGGGACAAAGGCGGCACCACGGTACGCTTTAAGTTCCGCGCAGCCCGCCGCGGTGTATTCCCCTGCCCGCCCGCAACCGCCGAGTGTATGTACGAAAATGAAATCTTCGGACGAAGCAGCGGAGTGCTGTATGTGATTAAGTGATAGGTATGTCGACAGGGCAAACGCATCAGACTGAGTAAATTGCAGAACGGCAATCTCCATGCTATAATACCGGTATGAACTTTTCACGAAAACTGCCGGTCGGCATACAGAGCTTTGAAAAACTACGCAGGGATGGCTACCTTTATGTTGATAAAACAGCATTTGTCCGACAGCTTATCCAGTCGTCTAATCCGTATTTCTTAAGCCGTCCGCGGCGGTTTGGGAAAAGCTTGTTTCTTTCAACATTAGCGGCATATTTTTTAGGGCAAAAAGAACTGTTTAAAGACCTGTATCTTGAAAAAGCCGAGGAAGAACAAGCAGAGTTCGAACAACGGGCAGCATGGGAAGCATATCCGGTATTGTATCTGGATTTTAATACGGGCAACTATATAGAATCTGATGAGCTCGGTATGAATCTGAATAGGCATCTCTGCAAATGGGAAAAACTATATGGGGTTGAACCATCCGAACAAAATTTTGCACTCCGTTTTGCCGGTGTTATTACACGAGCCTGCCAACAAACCGGTAAGCAAGTAGTCATCCTTGTAGACGAGTACGATAAACCCTTACTGCAAACCATGGGGGTAAATGAAACATTGAATGAGCAATACCGCAATACCCTGAAAGCATTTTACTCCGTGATCAAAACCTGCGATCAATATATCCGCTTTGCTTTTCTCACCGGCGTTACCAAGTTCAGTAAAATCAGTATTTTTAGCGACTTGAACAATCTTCGGGATATATCGATGGAAAAACAGTATGCCGGTATCTGCGGTATCACGCAGGCAGAACTGGAAGCAAATTTTCAACCTGAAATACAAGCGCTTGCTTCCGAACAAGATTTAACCTATCAGCAAACGGTGACAACCTTAAAGCAGTGGTATGACGGATACTGTTTCTCACCTGCGGGGGATAACATGTACAATCCATTTAGCGTATTAAATGCATTTGTAAAGGAGCGGTTCGGCAGCTATTGGTTCAGTACGGGAACACCGACCTTTTTAGTCAATTACTTAAAAGAAGCGCATTATTTTATTCCGGATTTAGACGGCAATGTCGAACTCAATGAATCGGGGTTGGAAACGTATCGTGCCGTGACAG
>CAJPTT010000056.1 GCA_905373565.1 uncultured Treponema sp.
CCATAGGTGTTTTTTTGATATGAAGCCGGAAGATCCTACTCATTATCGCCTTGTTATTAATACCGATTTTGCTTCTGCACAACTTGCTGCGAATATTATCACGCACGCATGCAAAGAGACAATTTCTCCTGTGGAAGAACAGGACGGACTCAAGCGTATTTCAGAACTGTTACTGGGGCAAAGGATTGTCAATTTGATTGCTTTTAAAGAAGAGCTTCCGATTTATTTTCTGGATGCGGAAGTGTCCGATGCGCAGATTGTATTGCATGGGGTTGCGGATTCCGTCGCCTGTATCGACAAAGCCCTTAAAATAGCCGAAGGGTTAGCACAGGGGCGTTCGGTGTCTACACAGATCAGTATCGTTAACGAGTATAAACCTTACCCATAGTTGATGCGTTTACCTTGTCCGCGTTAGCGCAAGTTACATCTAAGGGAAAACCGGTGAGTAAAGCTTACCTCTAAAAACGGAAGTTTTTAGAAGTTCCCGATAATTATTCCTTACAGAACAAGCCGATAGGCTTGCAGTTTTTTTATATATCAGCTTTCGTTCACAAAGACACGCGGAACACGTTTGTGGATGCCGCAGGTGATTTCGTAGGGAATAGTGCCTGCAATGTCTGCCAGCGTTTGTGCGCTATTGTCCTGCGGGTTGGGGCCGAAGATACACACCTCGTCCCAGCGCTGTACCCACGGGTGCGCGCCGAGGTCAACCATACATTGATCCATACATATTCTGCCGATAATCGGGAAGAACTCGTTACCGATGCGTACTTTTAGTCCGGGTGAAAGCGCGCGGCGTAAACCGTCCGCATATCCGATCGGGAGAGTTGCGATATGGGTATCCTGTGCGGCTGTCCAGTTACGCCCGTAGGAAACGCAGGTTCCCGCGCGTATCTGTTTTATCAGCACTACCTGCGTTACCAGTTCCATAACGGGCTTTACGTCGATAGCCGTTGCCGTACCCTGTATGGGCAGGTAGCCGTAGGCGAGGAGTCCGGGGCGCACCATGTCGAACTGCGCTTCGGGCATCATCTGCACCGCACCTGAGTTTGCGGCATGAACGAGCGGAATGTGTATACCCGTCTGTCTGATTGCTTCGACGGCATTGCTAAAACGTTCCAGCTGATCTTTTGTAAAAGCGCGGTCGGATTCGGAATCGGAATCCGCAACGGCAAAATGGGTGGCAACGCCTTGCAGTCGCAAATGCTTTGCTCGCACAATTTGGGTCGTCAGTTTTACAGCTTCCGACGGCTTGCAGCCTATCCTGCTCATGCCGGTGTCTATTTTAAGGTGCACGGCGACGGTTTTCTTTTGCGCATCGGCTGCGCGGTTGAGTTCATTGATAAACTCTTCATCGATAACGAGCGGTTCCAGTTTGTATTCTATAATGGAAGCTATTTCTTCCAAAATCGGCAGACTGAGCGAAATAATCGGGGCGACAATGCCTGCCTCTCGAAGTTCTATACCTTCCTGCACGGAAGCGACAGCGAGGTAGGAAACTCCTGCACGAATGGCTGCAATCGCCGTTCGCACGGCGCCGTGTCCGTAAGCATCTGCTTTAACCGGTAAACATATCTTTGTTTCCGGAGCAAGGGTTTGTTTGATTTGGGTAATGTTATGTTTCAGATTATCCAGATGGATAATCGCTTTTGTTGCACGCATGGGCGGCATTGTACTGCAAACGGTGAATAATTGCAATTTATAAAAAAACGGCTTGATACGTTTACCCTGAGGCGCGCCCTTGACATTATTTTTATGAGTGATATACTAGCGGCGTATTTGTAAGTTTTAGCTAAGTTAGTTGAGGGTCTTATGTATATTGCACAAAATAAAAAGCGTGCTTTTACGGCAATTTTTTTTGTTCTATTATTCATATTTATTCCGGTTATCGGGCTGCATGCTGCAAATGACGAAGAAGTGCTGGATTCATGGACTAAAATCGTAAAAAAAATGGAAGTGCATCTCAATAATGCCTACGAGCTTTATACTCAGGGAAAATCAAAAGAAGCGTATGACGAAGTGAACGTTGCCTACTTTAGATTTTATGAATCTAAGGGTATGGAAAAGATAACGATGGGGTACCTTTCCGGTGCGCGTAAAACAACGGTAGAAAATGCGTTTTACGAATACCGCCGGAACGTCTACAGCGACAAAGATAACGAAATGGTAAAAGCGCATAAAGATAAGCTTATCGCGATGCTTTACCATGATGCGGCCGAGCTTGACGGTACGCTGGATGAAGGCGGAAGCGAAGACACCTCAAAATCAGCGACGGTCGCAACGTTTATTTCTTGTTTCGTATTGGTGCTCCGCGAAGGCTTGGAAGCTATCCTCGTTATCGCGGCAATTATTGCCTATCTCGTAAAAACGGGAAAAAAGAAATACATCATGTCGGTATATGTCGGCGCATTGGGCGGTATCGTGGTGAGCATCCTGCTGGCCTTGTTGTTCAGCGCTATTGCCGGTGCACAGAGCGGTATTGCTCAAGAGGTCTTTGAAGGCGTCGGTATGTTCGTCGCTGTTGTTGTGTTGTTCTATGTCAGCAACTGGATGCTTTCAAAGTCGGAAACAGAAGCGTGGGAACGGTATATTCATAAGAAGGTTGAGGCGTCGGTTTCAACCGGAAACAAATGGGTGCTGATTTTTGCCGCCTTTATTGCGGTCGCACGTGAAGGGGCTGAGCTTATTCTCTTTTTCCGCGGCGTTCCCGTGCATGGAACAAGCGGCCGGAATGCAATGATCTTAGCGATTGTGCTGTCAGCGGTTGTTTTGATTGCGGTGTTCTTAATCTTTAGGTTCTTGACCGTGCGTCTTCCGCTTAAACCTTTCTTCTTGGTTACCGGCGTATTGATGTATGCAATGTGTTTTTCGTTTACCGGAAAGGGTGTGTCGGAGCTGCAAGCGGCGGGCGTGGTTAATAAAACCGTTATTCCGTGGATGGGCTTTGAAATGGACTTCCTCGGTATTTATGCAACGTACGAAAGTTTGATTCCGCAAATTATCGTGCTTGCGGTGATTATTACGATGAGCGTTGTTTACGCAAAGAAGAATAAAAAACAACGCGCTCAAATTGAAGCTGAAAAAGCAAAACTTGAGCAAAAGTAAAAAATACAACGAACACCTCTAAAAACTGAAATCTTTAGAGGTGTGGAAAACGACAGCTTTTGAGACACCTGAGTGTGAGAAACAGTCGGTGTTGTAAAAGGCCTTGATGAATGTGAAACAAAAAGAAAATAAAGATATATTATAGGAGGATAGTTTTAAAATGAAGAAAACAGTATCTTTTCTTTTTGCACTGATTGCAATCGCTTTTGTGCTTGCATCATGTGACAAGCCCGCACAGCAGCAACAGGCTGCTGCACCCGCCGTAGAACAAAAAGCTGCGGCTCCTGCACCGACTGAAGAAGAGGCGGCAGGTTTTGATGAGTTCCCGCTTGGAGACGAACAGGATGTCGGTCCGCTCCACGTCGGCGGTGTTTACTTCCAGCCGGTTGATATGGAACCCGCTGGAAACAGCCTTTCCAAGAACGAAGCCGATTGTCACGTTGAAGCGGATATTTCCGCTAATGAAAGCGGCGCGGCCTTGGGCTATGGTGTAGGCGACTTTGTTCCTTATCTCCATGTTAAGGCATACATCCAAAAGCACGGATCCAACAAGATTCAGGAAGTTGCGTTTATGCCGATGAATGCGAGCGATGGCCCTCATTATGGTGCAAACATGAAGTTTGAAGAAGGTCTCGGCAAGTACAACGTAAAGTTCGAAATCAAGGCTCCGGGCAACGATTACCTGTTGCACGTTGACAAAGAAACCGGTGTCACCAGCCGTTTCTGGACAGAACCGCTCATCGTTGAATGGAACGATTTTGAATGGAAAGGACCCCAGTGGTAAATAGTGTGCAGTTTTAAGGCGATGCCGATTTGATTTAAACAGTTAATCGACACTCCTTACATTAGACCTGTTCGACAACGAAGTTATCAAACATGTCCAATCTGCTTTTCCACAGTATGCGGTAACCGTTAATTTTTCTTAAGAAAATACTTCCATTGTGAAGTCTCTTTTTTGAGAATTATTGACGGTTACCGTTGGTTTTTTCTTGGAGGTGTATTATCTTAAAATTTTATATGAGAGTTTTTGAAGCGGGTATTGCATTTGCATTAGTGCTTGCCGTTGTTTTTGCTTCATTTAAAACTCAAGAATCCGAGAGAACGGAAGAATCCGAAAAAAAAAACGGCTTGTCATTTTAATAAGTATTCTGCTGGGTTTTGCCGGCAGTGTTGTTTCAGCAATTCTTAGATCAATTCCCAATTATATCAACAGGACACGCTTTGCCTTTTGGTCGATGGTTCCTGTTACTATCGCGCTCGTCTTTCTCCTTATTCTGCTTTTTATTTCAACCAACCGTAAACAAAAAAGAGCGCGCCTGTATGAAAATCTTTTTAGTGCGGCAATTTTCTTATATGCGTCTTCGATGCTGTTTTACTATCTTCCCGTTATTATCATGCTGGCAACCACATTGGTCAATTACGGCGAAAGTGCGGTAAGCACTATGGTCTTATTCAGATTGATAGGCTATGTACTCGGCATTGTGTGTATGCTGTGTGCCGGTTTAGCGGTCTATAAAACACTGATTAAATTATCCGACATAGAGCTTAAAGTTTCGGTTGCCGGTGCGCTCTGCATTTTTGGTGTTACACAGGTTGTCGTTATTTTACAGCGCCTCTATTCGTTAGGTATTATTCCTCGCAACGATTTTATCTTTGCGTTTATTGCGGCGGTGGTAAACAACGCAAATTTCTTTACCTTTGCGATTATCTTATTCATTATGATTCCGCCCATTATTCTCTGGCGGAAGAACCGGACAATTACGGAAACGTATCACAACAATGCCGAATTGCGGAAACTGAAAGCGCAAAAACGCAACGCCCGCCGGTGGGCAAAATTTTCGCTGGTCTTGCTCATCGGTTCGGTCTTATCGCTGTCTGTTTTACGGCAGTATGTTGACCGCGAGATTCCACTTTCGCCGCCGGAAAATTATACGATTGCTGATGGTATGGCGGTGATTCCCATTGCAGAACTGGAGGATGATAAACTGCACCGGTATGCGTATACATCGGAGCAGGGGATCGAAGTCCGCTTTATTGCAATTAAAAAGAGCGAAGGTTCTTACGGCGTAGGGCTTGATGCGTGCGATATTTGCGGCCCTTCGGGATATTTTGAGCGGAACGGAGAGGTTGTCTGTAAACTCTGCGATGTCGTGATGAACAAGGGAACCATCGGCTTCCCGGGCGGGTGTAATCCCGTACCTGTTGCATATATCGTTCATGACGAAAAGATTAAAATAAAGATAACCGATCTTGAAGCGGAAGCGCACCGCTTTAAATAGGAATACCCAGATGGAGGTTCGATAGCAATTATGTTTTGGAGAATGATAGCCGGTTCTCTCTTCCGTCAGAAAGGGAAGATGGCGATGATTGCATTTACCATTGCGCTGGGTGCGAGTCTTTCAAGCGCAATGCTCAATACGATGCTCGGAGTAGGGGATAAGGTAAATCAGGAGCTGAAAACCTACGGAGCGAATATCAATGTCGTGCATAAAGAGGCCTCGCTCCTCGATGATATTTACGGAGTAGAGTCGGGGAGTACCAAAAAGTATTTACGCGAGGATGAGCTGTATAAAATTAAGACGATATTTTGGGCGTACAATGTTGTTGACTATGCTCCGTTTTTAAACGTCTCCGTTGAATACAAGGGACAGAATAAGCCCGTCCGCGTCACGGGTACGTGGTTCGACTATGAAATAGACCTGCACACCGGACAGGAAGTTATTACCGGTATCCGGCGTATGCGGACGTGGTGGGAAGTAACCGGTACATGGGCTTCCGATACCGATGATGCCAGCTGTATGATTGGCAGCCTCTTTGCGGGGCGTAATGCCATTCATGTCGGCGATGTAATTGAAGTAACAGGCCCCGCCGGAAGCGCATCGTTGACTGTTTCCGGTATATTCAATTCGGGCAGCAATGAGGATGAGTACATCTTTACGACTATTCACACGGCGCAGCGCCTGTTAGGAAAAAACGATGTATGCGAAAGCATCGAAGTAAGCGCGCTTACGACGCCCGATAACGACCTTGCACGAAAGGCCGCGCGGAACCCTTTGAGTTTAACCATCAAAGAGATGGAGGTATGGTACTGCACTGCGTATGTCAGCAGTATCTGTTACCAAATTCAGGAAGTGATTACCGATGCCGTTGCCAAACCGGTGCGGCAGGTTGCCGAATCCGAAGGGGCGATTTTAAATAAGACCACGCTGCTGATGCTCTTAATCACAATTTTGAGCTTGCTCGCTTCCGCATTGGGAATTTCCAACCTTGTAACGGCGAGTGTGATGGATAGACGCGCAGAAATCGGTTTGAAAAAGGCAATCGGTGCGAGTAACACGGCGGTTACCGTATCGGTACTGACGGAGATTATGATTATCGGCTTAATCGGCGGAACAATCGGCTACTTTGCCGGATTGGGTTTAACGCAGATTATCGGACGGAGCGTATTCGGTTCGGCTATTCCTCCTGCGCCGATGGTGATTCCGATTGTCGTGCTTATCATCTTCCTTATTACCCTGCTCGGCAGTCTGCCTTCGGTACGGTATTTGCTTAAACTCAATCCTACGGAGGTGCTGCATGGAAAATAAGATGTACGCCGAAAGCGGAAAGAGCGGATACGGGAGTGAAGCGCTATGACAAGAAATAGAATGTATTTAAAGATGATTACAAGCTCGCTGATACGGCGCCGGTCGCGGATGCTTGTCGCGTTGTTGGCAATCGCAATCGGTTCTACGGTGCTGTCGGGCTTACTGACTATTTACTATGATATTCCGCGTCAGATGGGGACGGTGTTCCGCTCATACGGCGCAAATGTGATATTCCTTCCGGCGGAAAGCGAATCCAAGATTACGCAGGAGCAAATCGGCGCTATCAAGCAGGTAATCGATTCTGAGAAGCTGGTCGGGTTTGCGCCGTATATTTATCAGTCGGCAAAGGTAAACGAACAGCCGTACATGATCGCTGCGACCGATTTGGAAAACGCACGGAATAACAGCCCGTATTGGCTTATCCGCGGGGACTGGCCGCACAATAAAAAAGAAGTGCTGATCGGGCACGAAATAAGCCGCAATATCGAGTTGTCGGTCGGCGATACCTTTATCGTCAATACACCGAAGCCGAACGGCGATGTTACCGTCAACGAATGTACGGTGTCGGGCATTGTTACCACCGGCGGCGTAGAAGAAGAATTTATCTTTATGAGCCTTGAGGATATCAAAGGTATTATCGGGTACGATGATCAGTTTGATGTTATTGAATGCAGCATCGACGGCAATCAGGAATACCTTAAATCGATAGCCGACACCGTGTCGAAGCAGGTGAACGGTATTACGCCGCGGCTCGTAAAGCGTGTAACGGAATCTCAGGATGTGGTTTTGAGCAAACTGCAGGCACTCGTGTGGATTGTTACCATCATCGTGTTGTTCTTAACGATGATTTGCGTAACGACGACGATGATGGCGGTTGTCGCAGAACGCAGAAAAGAAATCGGTTTGAAAAAAGCGCTCGGCGCTTCGAATAGCAGCGTCGTGAAAGACTTTATGGGCGAAGCGGTGATGCTCGGATTAATCGGCGGTATCTTGGGCGTGGTATTAGGCTATGTGTTTGCGGATAACGTGAGTATCAGCGTATTCGCCCGCGAGGTTTCGTTTCCGGTACAGCTCGCGCCGTTTACAGTCATCGCCTCGATTATCATCACGATTGTTTCCTGTTTATTCCCGGTACGCGCCACGGTAGACATCGACCCCGCTTTGGTTTTACGCGGGGAGTAGCAAAGGAGGATTATATGGATATTTTAACATTGAACGGAATTTCAAAGATTTACGGCGACTTAAAAGCCTTAGACAACATAAACTTAAACGTAGAAGAAGGCGAGTGGCTTTCCATTATGGGGCCGTCCGGTTCCGGTAAGACGACGCTGATGAACATCATCGGTTGTATGGATAAACCGTCACTCGGCAAGATTGATTTGGCGGGGCAGGATATTTCAAAATTATCCTCAAAGGAATTAACGGTCGTAAGACGGGATACCATCGGCTTGGTCTTTCAGCAATTCCACCTCGTCAACTATCTTACCGCGCTTGAGAATGTGATGATGGCGCAGTATTATCACAGTATGCCCGACGAAGAAGAGGCGATGGAGGCGCTTGCGAGCGTCGGCTTAAAGGAGCGGGCAAAGCACCTGCCCAATCAGCTGTCGGGCGGAGAGCAGCAGCGCGTATGTATTGCCCGCGCGCTCATCAATCACCCTAAGCTCCTGCTTGCGGACGAACCGACCGGCAACCTCGATGAAAAAAACGAGCGGTTGGTGATGGAGATTTTTGAAAAGCTGCACAATACCGGCAGTACCATTATCGTCGTTACGCACGACCCGGAGGTCGCCGATCAGGCGGAGCGGATGGTTGTACTTGAGCACGGAAAAATCGCGCGCATCGAAAAGATGAGCAGAACACGGCCTGTGCATTGAGCAGGGAAAACGTACCGGAAAGGTTCTAAATGCGTACTGACAGTTTTCTATTTCGCAAAAACGAAAAAATATTGATTTTGCGAAATAGAAAAGCTATACTATAACTATGAAGATTATTCCGAGACTTTCGTATTTAACACAGCTCATTCAAACCGTACAAACACCGGATATAAAAGTGATCACCGGTGTTCGTCGTGCAGGTAAATCAAAGCTCCTTGAATCGTTTATCGAATATGTAACAGCGCATATTCAAAATGCCAACATTATCAGAATTAATTTTAATGCCTTAGAGACGGAACCTCTTGCGGAGTATCATGCTCTATATCATTTTATCGAAGAGCATTTTATGGTGGAAAAAGAAAATTTTCTTTTTATTGACGAAGTGCAAATGTGCCGCGGCTTTGAAAAAGCGATAAACGCTCTGCATACAAGCGAAAAATATCGTATTTATATTACCGGTTCAAATGCTTTTTTGCTCTCAAGTGATTTAGCAACCCTCTTTACGGGTAGAACATTTGAAATTCATGTTCTGCCATTTTCGTTTAATGAATTTCTTGCCTATTTTGACGATGAACAAAATGATATCTATGCAGCGTTCGATGCATTTGTACGGCAAGGCGGTATGTCAGGCAGCTATCTGTATCAACAAGAAAAAGAAAAATATACGTATATTACGAGTGTCTTTGAAACGCTAATTGTTCGGGATATACGACAAAAGTATAAAATCAGAAATCCGGGATTATTGGAAAAGCTTGCGAATTTTCTGATGGATAACATTTCATCCGAAGTTTCTACGAGGAGTTTAGCAAACACTCTTACCTCGTATAAAGAAAAGACGAATGACAAATCTATCGGATCATACTTACAGTATCTTACGAATGCCTACGCATTCTATAAAGTCCGCCGGTATGATATTCGCGGTAAAAAATATCTTGCAAGTCAAGACAAATACTATCTTTGCGACCATGCGTTCAGATATGCAAAGCTCGGAACAAAGAACCTCGACTTTGGGCGCATGTACGAAAACATTGTTGCGATAGAATTGCTGCGACGCGGTTATGAAGTCTATACTGGAGTACTCTATAAAAAAGAAATTGACTTTGTTGCAATCCGGCATGATGAAAAAGTGTATATTCAAGTCAGCGATGATATTACATATAAGCAAAC